>NZ_JADEXH010000036.1:0-65708 GCF_015207205.1 Sphaerospermopsis sp. LEGE 08334
CAGACGTACTACCCAAAATGGGTTATGGGACGTAACTTGATGGAGAAGATTTTTTAGATCATTAAGGTTTCAAAAAATGCCCCCGGAGAAAGCTAAAACCTAGATTGTGTAAGGATTTCTTGTACAATTCCTTGCACAAATTGTATAAGGAGCTAAAAATCAATCCTTATACAATTTGTTGCACAATTCCTTGCACAATTCCTTATAGGATTTTGGAAAGGGTAAGAATATAAGATATATAAGCTAGATACTAAAATTACACATCGCCCTACCAGAAAAACTTATCAATAAAAAATATTCCCTCATTGACTAAAACCCAACAATTAAAGATAGAATTATCTTAATTTAGGGAATCATGAGGGAATTACTAAAAAGCTAAATAATTAATTTCTTAAAACCCTTGCAGATAAAGCCGCACCTATTAATCCTACTTGTTGATTAAGAATTATATGCACCGGTATTTCTTCGAGGAGGGAACGCATTCTGCCTTTTTGGGTGAAATTTAACATAAAACTCCCATTTTGCATCAAGGGCAGAATTTTCGGGGCAATGCCTCCAGCAATATATAATCCTCCGTAGGGTAAGAGTTTTAAGGCTAAGTTGCCGGCTTCTGCACCGTAAGCTTCGACGAACATTTGTATGGTTTGTTCTGATAGGCGATCGCGTTTTTCTAAAGCTGCACTACCAATAGCAGCACCAGGATCAACGGTTTTTTCTGCTTTTCCGGCTTCTTGTTCCCAGCTTCTGACTATTTGGGCTATTTCTGGGTTTTCTGTGTCTATTTGTCTATCTCTTAAAAATTGGTAAATGGAAGTGATCCCTAAACCGGAAACTACTCTTTCTACAGATGCACGTTGAATATCATGTTTAGACAATAAATATTTTAACAGTTGAAATTCTAATTCATTGCGGGGGGCAAAATCTGCGTGGCCACCTTCGGAGGGAAAAACTTGATATTGGTTTCCTTGTTTGATTAAAAAACCTTGTCCTAAACCTGTTCCTGCACCAATAACCGCCATCGGTGCATCAGGTTGATATTTACCAACTTGTAAGGTGACTAAATCTTGTGTGGTTAAACCAAAAATACCATAACCGACGGCTGCAAAGTCATTAATTAGGGAAATTGCCGGGATATTTAATTGTTTTGCTAATCTTTCCGTGTCTAAAAACCAAGCTAAGTTAGTGAGTTTAGCGGTGTTTTGTACTACTAGTCCGGCGATCGCAAAACAAGCTTTTTCTGGTGTAGATGTATTGCCTGTTGATAGATTTGCTGCGGCTAAAAATTTTTGGACAATTGGTACTAAATCAGGAAAATCTCCACTGCGGTAACTTTCCTCATATAAGGTTTTTAAACCTAATGAGTTTGAAGACTCTGCCAGGCGTAAAATTGTTTTCGTGCCACCGATATCTCCTGCTAATAGTAATGTCATAAAATTTATCAGTTAGTTTGTTGGTTTGTGTGTGACTTGTACTTTAATTATTTACCTATCAGTAAACAGTATTGATATTTTTCAGGTTTACTTCCAAATAATTGCTCAAAATCAAATATTCTGACTCCTGACTCCTGACTCCTGACTTATACAAATCTTACTACTTCCTCTACTGTAGTTAAATGGGAAGTATCTCCTTTTAGTTCTAGCAACCATTGTGATTCTTGACGCACCACTTTTACTAAAGAACATAAAGTAGCTTTCACTTCTGCTTTGGCTATGTCTCCGACAAATCCCATTGCCGCACCTAACACAGAAGCCCCATGTGCTACTAACAGAATATCATCTGGCCAAAATTCTGCTGCTAAACATCTAGCGGTTTGTGCAGAACGATGTCTCACTTGTTCATGGGTTTCGGGATATTTTGCTGCTATCTGGGGTGTGTAGCCTGTGTCTATTCTAGGAAATAATGCTTTTAATTCTGGGGTTGAGAGTTTTTCTGGTTCTTCTGTCATCCATGCGGGATTTAACCACTCACTTAAGCCTGTTTCTAGTCTAATCTCTAATTCTAATGCTTCGGCGACTGCGTTGGCTGTTTGGACTGTTCGCAAAAAGGGTGAGGCAAAAATATGTTTGATTTTTTCGCCTTTGAGTCTTTTTGCTAGTTGTTGTGCCTGAATAAACCCGTCCTCTGATAAGGGTGGATCATAGCGTTTTTCGGCTGTGAGAAACCAGTCAGGGTTAACAAAATCAAGGCGGTTGGCGTGTCTGGCGATCCAAATAATTTGACTCATGGGGCAAATTTTACAGGTATATACAGGTGCAATTTAAATCTTAGGACATAAGTGTTATATTTTGTCATCTTAAAGATGATTTTGCTTTTTTTTAATGAACCACGTTCAGCGAAGCTGTTCCCAAAGGGTAGACACGAAGGACACGAAGAGAAGAAGGAAGTGATTTTTATAATATCAACCAGTAATTTATCTCTTCTGAAGCAGGGGAGAATCTATTTCTAAAATCCAATTTTCATCAATAAATTCCATGTTTTCATTATAGATAATAACTAGCTCACCTATTTTTGCTCTCGGTTGATTTTCTTCTTGAATGGGAGAAAAATAAGCTAATAAGGAAAATGCTAATTTCAGAAATCTTTTGTTGTTGCTAAATCCTACAAAACTGCTTATTAATTCTGTTGTTGTGTTACTAGGTAAAGTGATTGATTCATAATATTTATCCTCTTCATCCCAATAACCATTAATTGTATAAAAGCATTCTTCCAATATTTCTTTAGCAAGAGTATTAGGATCTAAATTTTCTAATATTTCAGTTAAATCTTGCCAAACTGGGTGATTTTTTAATTGGAGTGTAGTCATAATTTTCAGATAGATTAATGTTCTGTTACAAAACCAGGAAAATGCAATATACCATCAATATATTTCGCGTGAAATCGTCTATCACCGCCTTTACCTAACACTTTAGATTTTACATCATATCCTTCTTCTTGAGAAGGAACGAGTCCAACACTACCCCGTGGGTGTACCATTCCTTTGGTAATTGATTTTAAATGCTTTCCTTGTTGATCATATTTTATACCTAATTTTATTTGTTCTGCACTAAATGAGACTTGCAAATCACCAGATACAAGAGACACAACATAGACGACATCGGGTTGAATATCTTGCCAATTATTTGGTAAAGACTGCATGATATTTAATAGTTGGCTTGCCTAATAAAATTTGTGGATATGAATGAATGTATTTTTCCCAGTTCATAATTTAAACCATACCTGTTTTTTTGATAATTCTATCTTTTTAATTCTATCTCACATTCCGTACTAAAAAGTTATCCTGTCCACAACTTTTTTGAGAACGTCTTAAAATCTCTTCACTACAAATCCCAGGTTTTCCATCTTTGGAATAACAAAAGAATACTTCTTTTAAGAATCTACCAGAATCAGAACAAAAAGGAGCTATACCATTAAATGTAAATTGTTTATTAGCACTGGCAAAGGAGGTTGTAAAATCTTTGATTGTGGTACGGAATGGTTTTTCTGGATTTTTATAAGCTGAAGGAATATTTAGATAATATTTTAAATTTCTACTTAATGTTAGATATTCCATAGGTTTTTGACCTGTACAAGTTCCATGTTTTTGCCATTGATGATCAAAAAGTCGATCATTGGGAAATAAACCTCTAAACTTTTGTTTAACTAATGGGGGTAATTTTTCTGTAGAACAGTTAGCAGGATAACCTTTTTGATATTGTGGCCAAAGTCCATGTAAAACAAAACCGTATTTTTTCCCTGTTCCGCATTGTTGTACATCACGTTTACCGTTTCTGGCACAATGATCAGGAGACCAAGATAATGTTAAAACATAAAAATCAAATTTACCAGGAGTTCCCGGAGTTTGGGCGATCGCATTATCTGTTATTGCTACGGTAGTTATCAACAAGGAAGATGCAACAACAAGGTTCTTTATTGACAAATTCATAATTAATTATTCTGATGCTCAAAGTCTTTTAAATTACCATACCGTATTTGTGCAATAAATAAAAGGTCAGCATATAAATCCCCGACTTTTTCAATAAGCAGGGGATCTGAATCACTGAACAATGTAAACTACATTTACAGTTACTCAGGAGGAGAATAAAACCGTTGGACAAGTTATTAAAACTATCAAAGTTTATTGATACCTGTAATGAACGCATCGGCCGTTGGACGAGTTGGTTAGTCCTGGTGATGGTGATACTCGGTGTGTGGAATGTTGCAGGTAGATACATTGGGCGTTTTACTGGTAGCAATCTTACATCCAACGCCTATATCGAAGCACAATGGTATATTTTTGATTTAGTTTTCCTTTTAGGTGCAGCTTACACCCTCAAACATAATGAACACGTACGGGTGGATGTTTTTTACAGTAATTTATCAGGGAAAAAGAAAGCGATCGCCGATTTGTTTGGTACAGTATTTTTCCTGATTCCTTTCAGCATCATGGTAATTATTTTTTCCTGGGATAGCATTATTGCTTCTTGGCAAACTTGGGAAACATCACCAGATCCGGGAGGTTTAGCACGCTACCCGATTAAAACCATGATTATTGTTGCTTTCGTGCTGCTAATTTTCCAAGGCATTTCGGAAGCTATTAAAAACGTGGCAATCATTCAAGGCAAATTACAACCACAGGGGGAAAACCATGACACTGGATTATGAATGGTTAGGACCTTTAATGTTTGCGGGGGCTTTGGTTTTACTGTCTTTCGGGTATCCAGTCGCCTTTGCTTTAGGTGGTGTAGCAATTTTATTTGGCATTATCGGTATTGCTTTGGAGGTTTTTGACCCAATCTTTCTCACTGCCATGCCCCAGCGAATTTTTGGCATCATGGCTAATTATACCCTGTTAGCTATTCCCTACTTCATTTTTATGGGGTCAATGTTGGAGAAATCTGGCATTGCTGAAAGACTCTTAGAAACGATGGGGATTTTATTGGGACGCTTACGGGGTGGACTAGCTTTAGCTGTGGTGTTGGTAGGTGCATTACTCGCAGCAACTACGGGTGTGGTAGCGGCGACAGTGGTAGCAATGGGTTTAATTTCTCTCCCTATCATGCTGCGCTACGGTTACAATAAACAACTAGCTACCGGTGTAATTGCGGCTTCCGGGACTTTGGGGCAAATTATCCCCCCTAGCGTGGTATTGGTGGTTTTAGGTGATCAGTTGGGTATATCGGTCGGTGATTTATTTATCGGTTCAGTCATTCCCGGTTTAATGATGGCGGGGTCGTTTGCCCTTCATGTATTAATTGTAGCATTTCTTAAACCTGATGCTGCCCCGGCTTTACCTGCGGAAGTACGGGAAATTGGCGGAAAAGCTTTAAGAAAGCGGGTTTTTCAGGTGATGTTACCGCCATTGATTTTGATTTTATTGGTTTTAGGAAGTATCTTTTTTGGCATTGCCACACCCACAGAAGCCGGTGCGGTAGGATGTGCAGGTGCGATCGCCCTTGCTGCTGCTAACCGTCAATTAACCTTAGCATCTCTGCGTCAAGTTTGCGATAACACTTTAAAAATCACCAGCATGGTAATTTTTATCCTGTTGGGTTCTACCGCTTTTAGTTTAGTATTTCGGGGATTAAATGGCGATCAATTTATGTTTGATGTGCTTTCTAATCTCCCTGGTGGTCAAGTCGGTTTTTTAGCCTTGAGTATGACTGTGGTTTTCCTCTTGGGCTTTTTTATTGACTTTTTTGAAATCGCTTTTATCATCGTACCTTTGTTTGTTCCTGTTGCCCAAAATTTAGGAATTGATTTAGTTTGGTATGGTGTAATTTTGGGGGCAAATTTACAAACTTCTTTCCTCACACCTCCCTTTGGTTTTGCGTTGTTTTACCTGCGTGGGGTTGCACCTCCAGAGGTAACAACTGGTGATATTTATAAAGGGGCAATTCCGTTTATTTTACTGCAATTGTTGGTGGTAATGTTAATTATTATCTTTCCGGGAATTGTCAGTTTTTTACCTTCTTTGGCAGGGTAAGATATTAGGTGACAGGTGACAGGTGATAGTAAATAAGCAAACAGCGAACAGGAGTTATTTTTCCAAGTCCCCAATTACCAATCACCAATCACCAATCACCAATCACCAATCACCAATCACCAGACTAAATTACTTACTATTAGCCGTTACAAAATTGGCATAACTTAATTCATTGGTCTTATTCCAAGTGTAAATCTGTTCTCTAAATTTCTTCCACCCTTCATAAATCTCTTTAAAGGTTGCATCTTTACTCGCATTTTCTTCATAAATATCAAAGGATGCTTTTTGTGCTGCTTCCATAATTTCTTGACTGTAAGGAGTTAATTTTGTCCCCCCAGCTACTAATCTGGTCATTGCTTCCCCATTTAAAGCATCGTATTTAGTGAACATATTCACATTGGCTTCTACCGCCGCTGTTTTGAATATTTCCTGATATTCTTTGGGTAATTTATTCCAAGCATTCAAATTAACCAATACATCTAATGTTGGACCCGGTTCCCACCAACCAGGATAATAATAAAATTGGGCAGCTTTATTTAAACCTAATTTTTCATCGTCATAGGGTCCAACCCATTCTGCGGCATCAATAGCACCTCTATCTAATGCTAAATATATTTCTCCTCCGGGTAAAACTTGCACATTTACCCCCAAACGAGACATCACTTGTCCCCCTAAACCGGGGATTCGCATTTTTAAACCATTTAAGTCAGAAACAGTTTTGATTTCTTTTTTGAACCATCCCCCCATTTGTACCCCTGTGTTACCAGCAGGAAAGTTGATGATATTAAAATCACTATAAATTTTTTGTAGGGCTTCTAGTCCACCTCCTTGATATAACCAGGCGTTTTGTTGTTGGGCGTTGAAACCAAAGGGAACAGAGGTAGCAAAAGCTAAGGCGGGATTTTTTCCTATGTAATAATAACTGGCTGTGTGTCCACATTCTACAGTTCCCGCTTGCACTGCATCTAATACCTGCAAACCGGGTACTATTTCCCCTGCAACAAAGGGGGTAATGGTGAAGCGTCCACCACTCATTTCTTTCACTCGTTTGGCGATGGTATCTGCACCGATATAAGTCCCTAAAGTTTTTGTCCAACTAGTGGCCATGCGCCATCTGACTGTGGGTAAACTACTTTGTGTGGCGGTGGATGTAGTTTTTCTAGCACAGGCTGTTGTCAGTACGGCTGTTGCAGTGGCGATCGCCCCGGTATTGATAATTTGTCTGCGTTTCATAATCTTTTTTTAATTTCTATTACTCTATCTTCTGACTGATAGTGCAATGTATCAGGTTTTTTGGATCAAAAGATCCCCTACTGCTTGAATAAGTCGGGGATCTAAGGGAATGACAGAAATAAATTATCTTATTTTGTGGGGTAGGCATCCTGCCTGCCCTTGATAATTAGCTTGATAATTAGCGGGCAAGATGCCCGCACCACAAGAAATATTTGTATATTTTTTGTATTTGAAATTCCCTAAGATTTGCACTATTTTCAATTTTCAATCATGGCGAAATTGTGCCATAAACCGCCGATCAATACAGTCTTTACCATGCCACAATAATTGATGAGGTGGTAAGGTGAAATTTCCTCTTGTAGCTAAAGCGCGTCCATCACCAGTACCAATTAAACTTAAATACTCTTTTTGTGGTTTATAGGGTTTTAGCGATTTATTGAAAATCAATCTTCGCAAATTTTCATACAGTGGTTTACCTTGACGCACCGCAAATACACCTGCTTTTGGTAAGTGATAATTAATCATTGTGGCAATATCACCAGCCGCAAAAATCTGAGGATGACTAATAGATTGCAAATTATCATTTACTAAAATAAACCCTTTTTCATCGGTAGCAATTCCTGAATCTTTGACCCAATTTGCTGCTGAGGCTTGTGTTACCCAAAATACTTGATTACATTTTAATTTTAACCCAGATTCCGATGTAATTTCTAATTGATTATCTATGCTAGGTGCAACTTCACAGACATTTTCACCTAAATGTAATTTTACACCTTTATTAATTAAAACATCCTGCATAATTCGCCTTACAGTTGGGTGATGATTTGGCATTAATTCCCCAGTGCGTTGCCATAAATGTATTGTTAAATTTTCTATTCCTAATTTCTGTAAACCTGCCAACATTGATAAAGCTAATTCTACACCTCCAGCACCACCACCAACCACACCAATACTTAGCGGTTTTTGAGGATTTTCAGAAACCATATTTTGTAATTTATACCAATGTTCTAAAAATTGTTTAACTGGTTTAGCAGCAATTGTATATTCTGCCGCACCTGATACAGACAATTTAGCGGGAGTGCTGCCAATATCAAGAGATACAATATCAAAATTTACCACAGATCCGTTAGCACAAAAAACCTGATTATTTTCTAAATCTAAACCCACGACTTGATCAAGATATAACTGAGCATTAGCAAAGTTGCTTAAATTTTGCAAGTCAATATGACAGTGAGAATAATTGTAAAATCCGGCAATATGTCCGGGTAACATCCCAGAGTAGGGTGTATATTGATCTGAAGTAATTAAAGTCAAATTTACTCCAGCCAAAGGTTGATTACCAAAAAGTTTTAAAACAATGGCATGACTATGACCACCACCTATTAACACTAGGTTTTTTAGGTTTTTTAGGCTTGGTTGGGAATTTTGCTGCATCTGGAAACTGCAATAAATTTCATCAGGAATTCAATATCAATATACAGCAGATTTCATGATTATGAGGTACAAATTATAATTATGAAACTCTTGTGGTGTGGGCATACTTCGACATAGTTCGACTGCGCTCACTAACCGCTCAGTACAAGTCTTGCCCGCCAATTGTGTACCTCATTACAAAGGAAAGTGCTGTAAATATCCCAGTAAATCAAGATTGTTTTCATTAATGTATGTTAGTAAGAAAAATCATCCATTGGATGCTGGCAATTCAGAAGCAGGTAAACAATAATTAAAGCGATAACTCTCATCAAGATTATTTAATGAAACTTCTACAACGACTGGAGAATAATGCAATAGAAACCAGTTTATCTGCAATTAATGAATTAGAACTTCTGGCGCAAGAAAATCCACAATTTCACTGGATAATTATGGATATGCTAACTAATTTTGTCAGAAATAAAGCAGCCAATCTACCCCCAGAAGAAGTAATTAGTGATTCCTTGGTAGACAAACGAATACTGATTGAATCAGCTATGATTGTAATTGGTAAAAGAGACGTAAAACAAGACCCAGAAAATGAGCAGATTGATTTAAGTTACACAGATTTAAGGGGACTAAATTTACAAGGTATAAACTTAGCACACACTAACCTTTATCAAGTTAATTTATCACAAGCAAATCTGGTTGGTGCTAACCTAGAGGGTGCTATTCTCACTGGTGCAAATCTAACTGGTGCTAACTTACATCGAGCTAATTTATATTTAGCGAGTTTAAAAGATGCGATTTTGAGTGATGCTATCCTAGAGGGAGCAAATCTACGAGAAGCGAAGTTTACTATTTAATAGACCATATATACGCGAAAACTTCTGTTTTAAGCGGTAAGCAAGAAAGGGTAAGGAAAAAATCTTTACCTTTTTTTGTGTGAAATAAAATTTTACATATCGAAATTTGCGGCTAAATGCTATACTGTTTTCTTCTATCATCTCAGTAATAACTTATTATTGTGAAGCATCTTTCTGGTATGTCTGCTAAAAAGACAGATGCAAATTTGCATTGGTTGATCACTATCATCGTTATTGTGCTTCTGTCATTGATACTGATTGTCTTCGCATCTACTAATATTGACAAGTTATCACTTCAACAGCAAATATCTCAAAAAAATCAAGCATTAACTACTATTGCTATAGTTTTTCTGGGTGTAGCTGTCATAGTTAATGTTTATTATGCAGCCAAAAGAACTCAAGCAATAGAAAAAAATGCAATTACATCTGAGAAAAATCTAGCAATTAGTCTTGAAAATACCAAACTTCTTCAAGAAAGACTAATTGCAGAACGTTTTATTGGCAGTATTTCCCAGTTAGGACATGATAAGGTAGAAACGCGCACAGGAGCTATTTATGCCTTAGAAAGAATTGCCCAAGATTTTCCCCAAGAACATTGGACAATTATGCAAGTTCTCACTGCGTTTGTCCGCGAAAATGCACCTATACAACTAGAGAGGAAAGTACAAAAACCAGAAGATTTCATGACTATTGATTTTGGTAACAATCGTGATCGGATACGCCGACAACAGCAAGCCAATTATTCTCTACTACCAGAATCTTGGAAACTGCGTACTGATATTCAAGCAGCTTTGACTGTGATCGGGAGACGCAATTTTCAACATGATCGAGAAAATCAAAAATTAGATTTACGTAATACTGACATCAGACGAGTTGATTTAGCAGGAGCTAAACTGCAAGGGGTAGACTTACGAGGATCTGATTTGTGTGGTGCAGATTTGCGAAATGCTGATTTAAGTGCAGCAGTTTTGGATGGTGCTAAAATTATCGGTTCGATTCTTTATCAAGCTAACTTATTTAAGGCTAGTTTACGGGGAGCTAATTTGAGTCGTTCTAATCTGAATCTTGCCAATTTATATGGAGTAAACTTGAGTTCCGCTAATTTATTTGGTGCAAGTTTGCGTTCAGTTAATTTGCAATCTGCCAACTTGTATAAAGCTAATTTGCAACAAGCTAATCTCAAGGCTGCTAATTTATCAAGTGCTAAGTTATTTTTAGCTAATTTGCAAGGTGCGAAATTAGGGAAAACTAATTTACGTTTAGCAGGGTTAATTGCTGCAAATTTACAAGGTGCAAATCTTAATGGTGCAAATTTACAAGGTGCAAATTTGAATGCTGCAAAATTACAGCAAACAGATATTTATTTTGCTAACCTTAGTGCAGCTAGTTTAACAGAAGCCGATTTAAATCATGCTAATTTGATGGGCGCTAATCTTTCTCAAGCAATACTTGATGAAGCTGATCTTTCTGAAGCTAATCTCATCGGTGCTAATTTATTAGGCGCTCAACTTGATGATGTTAAACTGACTGGGGCGATTTTAAATGGTGCTAAAAACCTGAAATCTGAACAGATAATTAACGCAGTGGGCGATCGCACTACTCGCCTTCCTGATTATATCGAACCGCCACCTAATTGGCAAGAATCAGTTTAATACTCTCATTAATTATCTAAAACTGTCTTTTTTGCTACTTCCGGTGCATTCTACCTGTTTATTATTATTCTATTTATTGTTATTAATTCCTCACATTTTTCTAGCATTAAGTTATTAAATTATGACTTAGGTTTTGTGAGCAAAGTTTAATTTTAAAATAATAACTTCGTAATCAAATTAGCTTTTTATATGAGAGGATTCATAGTATTTTTTAACCAAGGGGAATAACTGTAAGTTTTAACGTTGTTTCAAACTTTTATCTGACAAAGTTTGAAAGATTCAGACTGCGAAAAAAAGATTATTATTTTAAGGATAAAAGTCTGATGACATTGAATAATACTAACTATTTTTCCTCCCGTCAGGAAATCAACATTACACCTATTTACTCAGGTGATACTTTTCAAACTCCCATTGACAATAGTTTAAATTGGAGTAATCGTAGTAGCTTACCAAAAGATGAAAATATTCAGTCTCATGTGACTACAAACAGCTATAACTCTCAAAATGGTTATGGTTTAGTCAATGCAGGAAAAGCAGTGAGTAAAGCCGCTGGTGTAACTCCCTATCCAGATGCTCCAAAATTGGGTGGAAATAATTGGGGTGCAGACTTGGTAAATGCTCCCACAGCTTGGCAAAATGGACATACAGGAAAAGGTGTAATTGTTGCGGTTTTAGATACAGGAGTTGACTATAATCACGAAGATTTAAAAAATAATATTTGGACTAATAGCAAAGAAATTGCTGGTAATGGAATAGACGATGATGGTAATGGTTATGTTGATGATGTTTTAGGTTGGAATTTTAATAGTAACAACAATAATGTTTTAGATAATAATGGACACGGAACTCATGTTTCGGGAACTATTGCCGCCGAAAATAACGGTATTGGTGTAACTGGAATTGCCTATAATTCGCAAATTATGGCAGTTAAAGTTTTAGATGAAAATGGCTCAGGTTCTTATGCAAATATCGCTAATGGTATCCGTTACGCTGTAGATAATGGTGCTAATGTTATTAACCTCAGTTTAGGAGGAAATTCTGGTAATAATACTCTCAAATCAGCTATTGAATATGCGAGCAGTAAAGGTGTAATTGTGGTGATGGCCGCAGGTAATAGTGGCGATGCTACACCATCTTATCCTGCGCGTTATGCTGATAAGTCAGGTATTGCTGTGGGGGCGGTGGATAAAAATAATCAACTGACTGATTTTTCTAATCGTTCTGGTTCTCAAGAAATTAAATATGTGACTGCTCCAGGTAAGGATGTTTATTCTACAGTTCCTGATAATAAATATGCTAGTTATAGCGGTACTTCTATGGCCGCTCCCCACGTTGCTGGTGTAGTAGCTTTGATGCTGAGTGCTAACCCGAATTTAACAGAAAGTCAAGTGCGGGAAATTATCATCAGTACGGCGGAAAATGGTACAAATCCCCAACAACCTCAACCTACAAATCCTTCGCCTTCTATGCCTTCTTTCTTTCCACCTTTAGATTCTTTTTTACCTTTTGATATGATTGATATCGGTTCTCAATTTCCGACTGATATTGGCAATATTGGTGGTAGTTTTCCCTTACCTTTTCAATCAGAATCATCTCAATTACCGTCGGTTGTTGTATCTATTAGTAATGAAGATTTAGGGTTACGGTTTGGTGATTATAATGCCAAAACTCCCAATTTAGAAACCCTTAATTACTACAGTGAGAGCAAAGATAGATGGGAATTACGGGACTATGATATGAATCTAGAAAATATGGATATTTGGAGTTTAGACTATGTTTAGTGTTACCTATTGTACTCCTCACATTAGTCTAAACCCCAATAATTACTCCACCCGCACTATCGCGCACCCTCCCCTTGGTAAGTGGAGGGATGTGTACCTCATGTAACTCAAATTTATGGTTGTTAAAACCATGAATTTAAGTTTATCTATTTATGTTTAAAGTATGATATTGTCGAAGGTTAAGCAATTTTCGCTACTGCCATTTAATTTTTCTGAATTCCATAACACAACCGACCAACTAACCATTGTGGAGTTTGATTTTTATCGTCAGTATTTTTTGCTCTTTCAACTTTCATAGTTTCTGTCCTAATTTTTAAAGCCATAAAAAACTCTTCTAAATTATGCGTTTTTGAACCATCCTGTTCATTGCTTCTAGTTTGCCAGTCCCATTCTTTCCACCAAGTAGGAATTTGTAGGTTTTCAGTCAAAATATCAAATTGTAGTTTATAAATACCAGGTTCAGGGAATTTCTGAGGTTGGATGACAGCAGTAAAATTTAATTTATTTTCTTGAGGAATAATTTGCCAATCTTTAAATTCAATCGGACTATTTACTGCTGAAATAGAATCAACTGCTGTAAAATTTTTAGCGAACTTATCAAACTTTTCAGCTTTAACTTGTGCCTTCAAGGAATTAGAATCAACAAATAAACTATATTTAGATGGTGCTAAATTAATACTATAATTAATTGTTAAACTATCTTGTTGACGAGAATCTATTTGTAATAGTTCATAGTTACCTTGATTAACTTTACTAGCTGCAACTCCATCCTTAACTAAAGATAGAGTTCTTGTTATGCCTTTAGGTGTTGTTGGTAATTTTTCTAATCTAGATACTTGTTCAATGATATGATCAGGATGGAAAATCATTAACTTACTAATATCGCTATTAGCTAATGATTGATTAGAGTTATATTTTTGTAATTCACCAAAATAATATTTCACATCCTGGTAAGGTCCAATGAACAAAACATAAAATGGTCTGAGCTTTTCTGGTTGTTTACCAGAATTATAATCAAAGGTTTGAAGTTGATTATTTTTATCTATATAAACCTTACCATTAAATTCACTTTTAACAGCCCAAACACCGACAGCATAATCTTTTTTATCAGAATTAAAATAAATATCTTGGATTTTTTTATTTAATTTAGTTACATCACCGCTATTTTGTTCTAAATCGGTAATTATTACCGTCATTTTGGGTTGATTTTTAACCGAGGGAATAATAGCAGCATCTATGGGACTAGAGACTGCTTTAAATTTAGCGTTACTGCCATCATAAAAGACAGAAGTTGCTCCAAAACTATAATATTCACTACTTGTAATCTTCTGCATGGGATTACCAATACGATAATATTCAACTGGTAATTTCCCTGTTAATTCAAATACTGTTCTGAGAGATTTTAAAGCTTTAGTGTAGTTAGTTTCTCCATCTTTGACATAGCCTAACATCGAACCACTGCCATCGAGATAAATAGCCACATTCAGATTATCTGACTTACTAGCTGTTTGATTATTGACAGAATTAACATTGGGAATATCACATCTTAACTCTTCTTTTTTGTTGCAAGCAACTAAAAAAACTGCAATTAATACTAAGACTGTCCATTTTATACGCATCATGTCATTTTTCTCCATTATTCAATATCAATATTTTGTTGGTTTGTTGCCAAAAATTAATACTTGTTAAGTAATTTTACGGTTTACTGTGTTGACATTCTGAGAACAATATGATTGTATAACAAATAATATCCATGTTAAGTCTAAACAAAAACACAAATTTCTAGATCAGTAGAAATAATTAGGAGGGCTAATGAAGCCGTGGGAAATCATCAGAATCATTATATTTACTGTGATCGGTGCTGCACTGATGTTTTTGGGGCAGCGTCTCATATATGAAAATCAAATCATACCCATTCAAAAAGTCCCCTTGGATACATGGCTTGCTGCTGACTATACCACAGCTTCACTGATTATGTTCGGTGTTTGTCTGTTTTCCACAATTTTTTGGTGTGTATTAGCTGCCATTAGTCGCTTTAATGATGGTGCTGCTACTGGGCGTTGGATGTTGATGTGGTGGTTGTTAGGACTGCTACCGATGGCTGGTATTGGTTTTACAGTCTTTTACATTAACCGTAGTGACGAAGCCCAGCTTTCGTTAATGGGATTTTTCGTATTGGATACTTTATTGCTGTATTGGTTGCCTACAGCCACAAGTTCTCCTGAAGCAGTCAAATATATTCCGCCAGGAGCTTTTTTATTACGTCATCAGCTAATGGGAGATTAAGAAATGTCAATTTATGTAATAGGAATTGGTGGCACTGGTGCTAAATCTATTGAAGCTATCATTCAATTAGCAGCCATTGGTCTGTTTAATGCAGAAACTCTACATTTATTATTTGTGGATGCAGATGAAACAAATGGTAATCTGAACCGAGCATTAACCAGTTTAGAAATTTATCAAAAATGTTATGGTTTGGATTTAAAGGATAAACATCCCTGGATGCAAACAAAAATTGAAACATTTCCTTTATGGTCGCCATTTGCTAACAATAGCATTAACAAAAATCTGGGTTCATTTTTTCAATACAACATTCTCAAACAAGATGAACCGGCATTAGGGAATTTATTTGATGTTCTTTACACTTCAGAAGAACGAGATGCAAATTTAGATGTAGGTTTTCGGGGACGGCCTGCTATTGGGGCAGCAGTGATGAGCCAGGTAAAACTAGATGCTTTAGATAGTGATTCCTGGGGTAAATTAATGGGAAAAATTCAAAAAGATACGGGGGGAGGAACACGCCCAAAAGTATTTTTATGTGGTTCAATTTTTGGCGGTACGGGGGCTTCAGGATTACCAACCATTGGGCGGTTAATTCATAATAAATTAGAAACCTTAAAAATTCGGGATAAAGTAGATTTAGGTTGTCTATTTGTTTTACCTTATTTCGGTTTTACTCCTGAACTGGGAGAAAATTCTGAAAAAGTCTATGCTCGTTCTGAACAATTTTTATTAAATACAGAAGCAGCACTGCGTTATTATGGTAGTCAGCCCCAAGACACTTTTGATACTGTCTATTTATTAGGCAATCAACAATTATCACCAGTGAAAAAATTTAGTGTTGGTAAAAATACCCAACGTAATGATCCTCATTTTATTGAATTTTATGCGGCTTTAGCTGCTAGGCAATTTTTATTAAAAACACCCCCAGGACAAAAAACAGTTGTATTAATGAATCGGGAGAATTTGAGAACTTTAACCTGGAAAGATATCCCCGATGTCAAAGAAGTAGCACCAGAATTAATTAAAGCTACCCGGTTTGCATTTGTTTGGTTATCTAATATTGCTCCTGGATTAGCAAAAGCAAAAGAAATTGGAGTCAAAGACTTTCAAAAATCTACCGAAGGTTATTGGTTTGTAAAATTCTTTCCTGCTTCTAGAGGCATCTTAGGAGGCAATACCCAGAATAATGTTAATTTTAACGATACCAAAGAACAGGATGCTATAGAAATAATGACCGCTTGGTGTGAAGATTATTTACGCTGGTTGTCATATATTCATCAATGTCATGGTGAAAGTATTCAATTGTTTAATGTAGATTATTTCAAATCCAGCAAACTTAATCCAGATAATTTATCCAATTTAATTGTTGGTTCAGGTGATAGTCGAGATCAAAACAAAAAATCTCAAGACATCATCCAAAGACTGAAAGAAAGATTAAATCCTCAAGCTATTGAACCTCCCAATCAGGGAATTATTGGACTAGCTAAAGCTTTATATCATGTTTGTCGTCTCACTGACTAAAAGTTTATCTGATTAAAAATTAATGATTGCAAATTGCTGATTGAAGAAAAAAGGAAAATTAAAAATGACAAGTTTATTATTACCAAAACTCAAAGATGATTGTGACGTTAAATCTGGCAATGCTGGGACTTGGGATGCTCAAGCACCGACTACTTTTAACCAAGTTGCTTCTAGTTTAGATTACAAAGCACCAGGAGAAGTTAAAAATATTAGTTCTGTTCCCACAATTTGGGCGCGTCCTTTATCAATGGAAATGGCATTACATAATGATGCTTATCCCATTCGGGAACAAATGATTATTCAATGGCAAGGAATGTTAGCCGTTTTAGCCTTAGCAGAAGTGCGCGGTTTTCCCATTAAAGCCCAACTTTTAGAACTAGGATCAAAAAAAGATACTCATATTTTTGCCCGTTCACTTTATGAACTTTTACCAGATGATGTCAATAGTATTTACAAATTTAGTAATGGTAAAAGTCCTTGGGAAGATATATATATTTTCACTTGGAATAATCGCCCTGTAGGAATGACTTCTCCGAGTACCTTGGTTGTACCTTCAGAAGAAGGTATTTGGGATGGGTTGCCTTGGTGGAATGCCAATACAATGACCTTTGAACCCATCTATAAATATCTGAATGATATTGAAAAAGCCCAACTGAAATTTTGGTTAGATTATGTGCAAAGAGAAATCAGAGGACATAATGACGATACAAGAGCAGTTGATATAATTGTTGGTTTAATCAACGATTTTAGTAATAGTTTAGGATTTACATCTACACCTAATGTCCAATTAAGTGATAATCCAGCATTTTTTGAAGTACCATTAAATAGAGGAGCTTTAGCTGCACTCAATCATCCGGTTAAAGTTGAATCCAGAGAATCTAATATTCGGGTTGTTCCCAGTGTAGTTAAACCTAATGTTCCGCCATTATTAATTATTGATCCCGATATTGCCACAACTTGGAATGAACCATTACAAAATATCTGGGTTTATGAAGGTAAGACTTTAGCAGCTTTGCGTGCTGAAGATATAGAAACATGGAACAAGAGTAAAAAAGTAATTTGTTTGCCATCACAAGATTTATTTTTACCCGACTTCAAATTTATTGATCAAGAAGGAATTTTACCGGGTGCTTTACTTCCTGATGGTTCACAATCTTTATTGTTTAAAGGTCAAAATATTACTCCTTTAATTCCTGTCAATCCCATATTATTGAACTACTTCACACCTGAAGATTTAGCCAAGAAAATTGTTAAATTCCAATTGGTTAAAAATTCTTCTGGAACTTCATTAGTAAAAGTCACTTTAACCTTACCTTTGTATGGTGTGAAAGGCGGAAAAGCACCGCAAAACTTCTATATCACTAAAGAATATCCTCTCTTAGAAGAAAATGTTATTTCTGAAGTTCCTGTCTTAGAAATTTGGCCTAATTTCCGGGCTGAGGGATGGAAAGAATATTACGGTTTTTACTATGATGCTGCTTTGGGAGAAGATACTTTTCAAGTTAGTTTTCCCGCAGCCAAAAATACTCACAGCTTTACAGAAGGACAAGGTATTTATCAAGTAGTTAATTTTGAAGAGTTCCCTGCTTTTATTGATTGTAAAGATATCTATAGAAACACCATTGGTTTAATTTTGTTGGCAACTCCAGAACAAATTAAGCTTGATGGTGATTGGGTAGTTGGTGTTGATTTTGGAACTTCCTTCACTAACATTTATGTCAATAAAAATGATAGAGTTGTAGAACGGTTAACACTAGAAAATCTGCACTGTAAAGTTACAGATGTTTCTATAGATACCCGTTTTTCTGCTTTGTTTGAGTTCTTTGTTCCCGAAAGTTTTATTCCCATAGACAAACCTTTCCCCATGTCTACAGTATTAACTAGACGTGGTAAAACTAATGCTAAAGATGAACAAGTAATTCCCATTTTTGATGGTCGTCTTTACATTCCCAATCTTCAAAGATTTGCGCCCCAAGAAACATGGATTAAAACTAATTTGAAATGGGACACAGCCAATCTGACAGATAATCAATTATTTCTCAAACATTTAGCATTGCATATTACCGCTTTAGCTGCTAAAGATGGGGTAAAAAATATTCAATGGTCTTTGTCATTCCCTTCCGCATTTTCTTCTAGAGAACAACAAAAATATGCCCTGAATTGGGAAAGATTAACTAAAGAATTAGCAAATACAACAGGAATTATTCATAACAGTCCAGATAAAAATGATCCTACTTATTTTCGGACTGAAAGTTTAGCAGTTGCCCAATATTTTGCTGAACAAGAAGGATATGATTTAGTTAGCAGCACTTGTATTGATATGGGTGGTGGTACATCCGACATTTCCATTTGGCAGGATGATACACTACTACATCAATGTTCAGTTTTGTTAGCAGGTAGTCAATTATTTTCCCAGTTCATAGAGATGAATCCTAACTTTTTGAAAAAGTTAGATCCTAATATTAAAGATATTCAGGTTTGGGGTAAATTAAAGGGTCCTGCTTTTAATGCCAAACTTGATGTCTGGATGCGTCTGGAAGCTGCCAAATGGTTAGAGACAAAACGAGATAGATTTGAAGAAGATCAAGAATTTCAAGGACTAATTCGCTTAATGGCAATTGGTGTTTCTGGATTATATTTCTATGTTGGTCAAATTCTCTTAGTTTTATATCGAGAAGGTAAATATTCCAGAAATGAAATTACACCTGTTTACATTGGTGGAAATGCTTCTCGTCTATTGCATTGGTTAGCAGAAGGTGGTGAATTTAGCCGCAATTCAGAAATCAATGCTTTATTTAGTAGAATGATGAGTATTGCTTCTGGTTTTCCTGATACAGAAGAACTGACACGCTTGAGTGAAAATCCCAAAGATGAAGCCGCTTGTGGTTTAGTTTTAAAAGATAGAAGATTACAGGGTTTGGGTAGAAAAGAAAAAGATCCAATTATTGCAGGTGAAGATTGCATTATCAGTGGTGAAAAGTTTGGCTGGGAACAGCGTTTGGAGTTCAAAGGTAGCAGTATTACCAAATATGAAATTCCAGCACTCAATCAATTGAAGTTATTTTTGAATGCTTTTCATATTAGTTTGGATGAGTTAGGAATTGATGGTATTGAACCATTAGAAAAGTATGAAATCAAGGAATATATAGATGATCCTGAACCAGATTACAATGAAAAATTGTGGCGTGCTACAGAAAGGGAACTCAGAAATTCTCTCAATAGTATTCAAGGGAAAGTTGAGGATATTCGAGAAGAACCTCCTTTCATCATGGCATTAAAGGCATTACTCAGAGTTTTAGGTAAAGAATGGGCAGGAAAATAAAAACACATCACACATTTTTTACTTAATTCAGATATAAATGGGCGAATTAAATCGCCCTCTGATGTGATTAACAAAATTTAGATAATTTAGAGGTAGAAAATGGCAAATTGTCCCGTATGTAATCAAGAATATACTGAAGGTACAGTTGAATTTTGTCCAAGATGTGCTTGGTATCTTGCCCCATATCCATCAATTTTAGGAGAAATACCTTCAGAAATCCAAAAAAGAGATCAACAAACATTACTTTGGGCTAAAAAAATTTGGGAGAAATCATATCAATTACATAAACAAAATTCACAATTACAGCAACAGTTAGAAGCAGCTAAGAAAACACATCAAAATCCACAAAATAATTCATTGTTAGAACAACATTTACAAAATATATCTAGCAATATTCAGTCTTTACCAGAAATGCTAAATGTTTTACAACAAATAAACGAACATCTTGGTTATCAATCTAACAATTTTAACAGGTTGTTTCAATCACAGCAATTAGCATATCAAGAAAATCTCTCTTCTAATGAAACCAAGTCTGAAAATGAAATCTCTGAACCAGAGGATTTATCAAATCCAAATGAGCATAGTCATGATCATAATATAATTTATGATGCAGAAGTATATGATTTAGTAGAAAATTACAATCAACGCGCAGATTTTCCCGATAAAATAGAAGTTTCCGAAACAGAACATAGTAAATCACAACGTTGGGGTGGTAGTCAAGAACCCGCAGTTTTTGAACCTAATTACAAAGGTAGAGGAGATTATTGGATTATTAATAATCAATATTTAGTTCCTAAACCTAAACAAAAAATAAATGAGCATAGTTATAAAACCATATCCATATTATTTGAATGTTTCAATTATGAACAAAATGCAACGGATAATATGACTTTAATTAAACCTGCTAAAGTTTCTTCTATTAATGGTGAAGAAAAATGGCAATTGGAAGAAATGGGAACTTTAGAATTTTAATCAACAATCAATTGAAAATTAGTCATGAAACATAAATTTTACACTGTTGTTACCATCTTGATATTATCTACCAGCTTACTATGTGGTTCTGAAGTGTATGCTGTAGGTAATGATAACATTACTGAAACTATCATTGCTCAAAATTTAAATCAACGCAATAACATCAACCAAAAATTTGAAGATGTTAAAAATGCAGTGAAATCTTTTAATGAAGATTTGAGAATAATTGCTGAAGAGAAGAAAAATGGAAATAAAGTTAATTCTCAGAATCTTACTAAGCAGCTTGATAATTTACAACAAGAAATTAATTTATTATCTAATAATCCTCAGTTATCATCAGCAGTAAC
Organism: Sphaerospermopsis sp. LEGE 08334; assembly: GCF_015207205.1. Taxonomy (NCBI): domain Bacteria; kingdom Bacillati; phylum Cyanobacteriota; class Cyanophyceae; order Nostocales; family Aphanizomenonaceae; genus Sphaerospermopsis; species Sphaerospermopsis sp. LEGE 08334. The sequence goes on from NZ_JADEXH010000036.1 coordinate 21,350, forward strand.
TAAGAGTAATGCTGTAATCACAAAAATGCAGCAAATTATTAAACCTTTAGAAAATGGATTAACAAAAGATGCAGTAACTCAAGTACAACAAGATTTGGGATTTTTCCCCAAAAGAAAGATAGATCCACAATACTATGGAACTTTTGGAAAAACTACGCAGGAAGAAATAGAGAAGTTTACTAATAACAAAATTCAGGAATTAGAACAAGAAATTAAATCTCTTGAAACTTTACTTACTACCCAGGAAGTAACATCAAATAATGCGATTACTTCCCAAAGTAATAATACTGTTAATCCAGTAAATCATGATAGAATAGATGTTAATACAGTTAATAGTAAATTAAATACATTAACTGTAACTGTGATTATTTTGGGTTTTATGTTGGTAGGATTAGTCCTATTCTGTATTTACAGAATTATTAGCATTGTCGAACAACAACGTAAACTTGCAGGTTTAGTAAAAAGCAATCAAACTTTTATTGATACTGAAAATTTCCAAATGCAGATGGATGAGATTTTTAGAACCTTAAATAATCTCGATACCAGATTAAAACAACTGGAAAATAGTCACAAAAATAAATCTCAAAACCAAACTCAAAACCAACCTCAAAACCAACCTCAAAATTATTCATATAAATCTAATCCTAGTCAGTTTCCCGCGACTCCACAACGCACAGAACCAGTTGTTAAAACCAAAACATTTACAAGTCAGTCATATCAATCAGCAAATTTATCTAATTTATCTAATACAAATATTCAATTAGTATCAGTATATAATATGAATGCGAGGTCATTATCAGATCAAGCAACCACTGTTTCCGAAAGTGAGTATACCGCAGAACAACGTCGTCTTGGACGTAATGTTCAACCTATTTTAGAATCTGATAGTCGGGGTAATTATTGGATCATTGTCGAAGGTAGTATGGAATATCTTGTTCCTAAAGCAAAAATGAAAATTAATGAACATAACTATTTAACTATTTCCACCTTTTTTAATTGTTCGGGATATAATCCCAATTCCATTAATAATTTTACGCTGATTAAACCAGCAAAGGTATCTTCAATAGGAGACAAATGGGAATTAATTGAAGTGGGAGAACTAGAATTTTAAGTTGATGTTCAATAAAACTGAAATCATTACAAAGCTAAGCAAATGGAAAAAGTAGATTATTCAGAAAAGGAATGTATAATCTTATATAATTATATTCCCAGGTTAATTGAAAAATACGCCATTTTAGTTAATATTTCTGAGCAATATTATCAGAGTAGTAACAGAGAATTACTATTAACAGAAAGTCAGCAGGGAAAATATTGGGTAATTAACAGTGATCATGATGATCATGATATTTATTGGTTGTTTCCTGTAACTAAACTCAATGGTAGAATTAATCCTCATGAAAATGAAATATTTAATTTATTGTTTAATTGTCAAAATTTCAGTAATATAAATTCTCTGCAATTCACACTTAAAAAACCTGCTCAGGTATATCTTAATAGTAGTGGAGAGGGATGGATCTTAGACAAGCCGGGAATTTTAGATTTTAGTAATTCATCATTATTAGAAGTTGCTGAAGATAATGGTAAAACTATAGAAAATAAACTTCTTGTAGAAAGTCATCCTCAAAATGAAACAACCAATATAGTACCATCAGTATCAAAATCAGAATTTCAACAGTATGTACAACAGTCACAAGAAGAAATTAATCAATTAAATAATCAATTAAATTATCAAATTCAACAATTAATCACTACTCAACAACAATTAAAAGAAGAAATTAAAGTATTAAACGATAAATACAATGCTTTAGACAGTAAATTAGTAAATATTGAATCAGCAAATTTTAGATGTAGTGAAAATAATTCTCAAGTTTCTTCAGGAGAAAAGGTACAAGAAACGGTACAGGAAATTACTAAACAAACATCTCCATCTGTTAATAGTACAGTGCATCTTTCTCCTCAAGAAATACAAATTGTGGAAGTGTATAATTCTAATCAATTTATAGCTATAGCACAACGCGCAAATACAGTTGCTGAGACAAATTATAGTATTGAAAACCGTAGTCAAGGAAAAAATGAAGCTGTTGTTTTAGAAATTAAACCTAAAGGTTATTATTGGTTATGCGTCACTAGAGATCAATTATATATCATGCCCATAAAATATTTAACCATAAATCAGACAACTGTAGCCAGTTTAAGGGTAATATTTGAATACCAAGGAAAGGAGACAAGTAAGTTTAAGTTGATAAAACCTGCTAAAGTAGTGATGATAGAGAATACCAAGACTTGGCAATTGACGGAAAAAGGAATTATTCAATTTGAATAGATGAATATGAATAAGAATTTAAGCAATTTAAAGGTTAAACGAGGAGATAGATAATCAATGACATCCAATTTTCAAGAAGATTTAATTCGTAGAATTAAACAACTACAGCAAATTATTCAACAAAACCTGGCACCGCGAATCACTAGCATAGAAAATTACCTATCTACACTTACTGAAAAAGTCCAAAATGGTTCAGTTATCGTCACTGGTGCTTTTACAGCAGAAAAAATCACCCCCCTAAATATATCTGAATCAGAATTAATCGAAGTTTATAATAACGTTCCCAAAGTTTTATTAAAAAATTCAATCATTGCCGAATTAACAGCTAAAAGTTATCGAGAAGATAACCCAAATCAGCTTGTTTTATTAGAAAAGGATGAAAACGGTAAATATTGGATCATTGTATCTAATCAAAATAATATCTTTCTCTTACCTAGCATTAATATTAAATTGCATATTCATAAACTAAAAACAGTAGCTAAATTATTTGATTTTCGTGGTATTACTCCCACAGTAGATACTCATTTTCTATTAATTAAACCTGCTAGAGTATCCAGTTTACCTAATGGTAAGGAATGGAAGTTATTAGAAAAGGGAATTTTAGAATTTACTAATCATGTTTCTGGTGTTTCATTTCGCTCACATTTAGATACAGATGAGCAAGAAAATCAAGTTAAAAAGAATTTACAAAAAAATAATTTAGAAATTGAGAAAATTAATAATCAATTACATGATGTTAAGTTACATTTAGAAAATTTACAGCAGGAAAACTTAGCTTTAAAATCACAATTAAACTTATCAGAAATCAAAGATAATCAAGCAAATACTAACTTAGAAATACTGAAAATAAATAAACAATTAAATGAGGTAAAACTGGAATTAGAGAAATTTTATCAAGAACAACAAAATTTAGATTCACAAATCAAAAATATACAAATAGTTAAAGATTCTGCTGATTTGCAAGATACGAATTTACTTAAAATCATAGAAAAAAGAATTATGGGATTTATAGATACTCAGCCAACAGCAACAAATAATAATACAGAAATATCAGAAATATCAAGGATTGAGGAACAATTGGATAATTTAAAATCCATGTTAGCAAAAATGCAGGAAGAACGCAATAATTTAGAATCTCAAATAGGCAAAATTTCAGTTCTCAGAGATTATGTGTATCTGCAAATAGATTTAATTAAGGTGCGGTTAGAATCTTTAGAAAATAAACAGGATAATTGAGGATGTTGAATTTGATTATATTGATAAACCTATAAAAAGGGCGGGCAAGACTTGTACTGAGCCTGTCGAAGTATGCCCACCCCACAAGATTTTGCAATTATTTAATAATAATTACCTCACAGAAAAAGCTTCACTAAATCTGCGGGTAATTGGCTCAACAATAAAGGTTAAAATTGACTTCTTCCGCGTCACAATCTCCGCATTAGCCACCATCCCTGGCGTAAATTCCACCTCTTTACCCCGCACATTCATAGAATGCTTATTTAACTTAATTCTCGTCGGAAAAACTAATCCTAATTTTTCATCAACTACCGCATTCGGACTAATTTGTAAAACTTCCCCATCAACTACACCAAATTCTTGAAAGGGAAAAGTTGCTAATTTCACCTTTGCTGTCATTCCCTCACGAATAAAACCAATATCCCGGTTTAAAACTTTTACCTCTAAAACCATTTCTTCCCCTTCGGGTAAAATTGAAAGCAATTCTTCCCCAGACTGTACAGGTCCTTTTGTAGCTTTAACTTTATAAATTGTTCCCGCTACCGGTGCTTTAATGGTTTCTCCGTCTTTTTCTTGTTTTGCTTGTTCTAATTGTCCAGCAACATTGGCTAATTCTTCTTTTCGCCGATTTATTTGCGTTAAAATTTCACTTTTTCTTTCTGATGCTAATCTTAAACCTTGATTTTTTGCCGCTTGATAAGCTTGTTCAGCTTGATTAATTTCTTGTTTTTGAGCAGCAATATCTTTTCCTAAAGATGCTACTTTATCCTGTGTTTCTGTGACTCTATTTTTGGCATTAGTTACTTCATTGGTAGCTCTAATAATATCAGTATTTGCTCGATTTAATCTTTCCTGGGCTTCTAAATAATCAACTCTAGGAACAGCACCAGGATTTAATAAAGTTCTCAGGTTTTCTTCTCGTTGTTGGGCAATTTTTAAACTTTCTTCTAGTTTAGCACGGATATTTTCGGCATTGACTAAATTAGTTTGAGCATTACTCACACCGGTTTTAGCATTAGCTAAATTTTCTTCTAAACGAGTTAAACGAATTTTCGCTTGTTTGATAATTGAAAGTTGGCGTTCTGCTTCTGCTTCTGCTGCTGCTTGTCTAGCTTTATAATCTAATAACCGGGAATTTAATAACTCATCTTGTAATTTTGTCCCCGCAATATTTCCCCCAGTTCTTTCAGCTTGTAATCTTTGTAAATCTTCTTCAATTAATTTACTAGATTTCGCTAATCTGTTTACATCGGTTTGTTTAAAATTGGGGTCACGTTCAATTAATATTTGATCTTTAGTTACGCGATCGCCTTCCTTCACTTTTACCGCTACAATAGATCCATTACCTAAAGATGTCACCGGTCTCACTTGAGTAGAAGCTATTAATTCTCCCGGTGCTGTCGCTACTTCATCTATTTGTGAAAAATGCGCCCAGGAAATAGTACCAAATACAATAACGCTAATAGTTCCTGCTAATAATCTTGTATAAAGTGGTGGTAATTCCTGTACAGCTTTACCCAATTCATAGGATAATTGTTCCTCTGGTTTAGCAAAATTTTCTTTTGTTTGACGTGCTTGAACAGGATTTGCAGATAGGGAATATTTCATATATTTTGTCCTTAGTTATTAGTTATTATTTATTAGTCATTAGTCATTAGTCATTGGTGTAGTTTGATTGATCAGAGGATTTTGTCACAATTGTAATTAAATTATCCAGGATTTTATTAGACTATTCCAGATTTTTACAGGTTATTAGTGAACCCATAAAACAGTACACTGGAAAAATATCCTCTAATGACCAATGACTAATGACTAATGACTAAATCGCTAAATAACGCCGCAAAAAGTTTTCTACAGTTTCCAATTGAAAGTTATAAATTCTTTCTAAATTGGCATTTTCTTCTGATGTACAGTAAAATTCATTAGCTAATAAAGTGCGAAAAGTTCCTAAACCTGTTTGTGCTGAAGAGTCAAATAAACCCCATACTCCCCGTAAACCATCAACCGCAAATAAAGGAACATTAATGATAATTGGTTCTTTGTTAAAGATGCGACTAAAAATTTTCGGAATGTCCTCACGCAATAAAATTTCTGGTCCTCCTACTGGTAAAATTTGATTACGAGCCTCAGTAACAGTTAAAGAATCTACCACTATTTTGGCTAAGTCATCGGTGCTAATAATAGATGTGCGATTTTTGGGATCACCGATGAGCAAATATAAACCAGTTTCTCTAAACCGTTCCGCTAAAGGTAGCAGGTTTGATGCTAAACCAGATGGGCGTAAAATAGTGTAATTTAAGCCACTACTTTGCAAATATTTTTCTACTGCGCGTTTAGCTTTGAAAACGGGAGCGTCTTCATATCCTCTTTCAGCACCTAAAACGGATATCAAGACAAAATGCTCAACACCCTGAATTTTTGCCTGATCAATTAGTTCAATATTAGCGCGATAATCTAAAGATAAAGCATCATTTCCTGAACCGTGGGCGCTAATGATATATTTCACACCTTGACAGGCTTTTTTGATATCCTTTTCTTCTCGTAGATCACCAATAAATATATCAGAACCCCGGTGTTCTAACTCGCTGTAATGGGATGTAAGACGAACAAAACACCGTACAGATTTCTGTTGTTGACGTAATAACCGCACCACGCGGCGGCCAATATCTCCCGTTGCTCCAGTTACTAGAATCATAACCTTTGGATTTGAGTATGGGGCTTTATGTAGTTAAGTTTAATCACTATTTTAAAATCAGCAAATTCCTAAAATCCGAAATTTTACAATTTTTGTTTAAAATAATAATGTTGGGATTAGTTGGGATTTAGTAAAACTGATGCAAATACCAGAAACAAACCCAAAGCTGAAAATACCTGTATCCAGTCTCTATGTTAGTGACTTTTATGCTTGGACACAGGAACAAGCTGATTTACTCCGCAACCATCAATGGCATAAAATTGATTGGCAAAATTTAATTGAGGAAGTTGAATCTTTGGGAAAACAGCAACGTCAAGAACTGCGAAATCGTTTAAGTATTTTAATAGGACATTTATTAAAATGGCAGTTTCAACCACAACGCCGCAGTCGTATTTGGTTAGCAACCCTTCGCATTCAACGCTTAGATACTATTGAATTACTTGAGGAAAATCCGAGTTTAAAATCCTATCTTGAGGAGGCACTTGGTAAAGCTTATTTGAAAGGTGTGGAATTAGCTGTTAAAGAAACTGATTTACCTCGTAGCAATTTTCCCTCTAATTGTCCTTATAGTTTACAGGAAATTTTAGATGATGGTTTTTATCCTGGTGAAGCAAGTGAGTTAGTCAATGAGTGAGAATAATAAATCAGATGATAGGTGTAAATCATAGGCGATCGCTTTCTATTGTTTAGCTTGGTAAAGTGCGATCGCACGGAGCGCACTGCCGTAGACAATCGCCTTACTTGCTATCCTCTAAAACTCCACTACCACCGGTGTATGATCACTAGGTTTTTCTAACTTCCTGGGTGCAACATCAATAATGCAACTTTGAGCGCGTTCATAAAGCACAGGTGTTAAATAATGATGGTCTATTCTCCAACCTAAATTTCTCTTAAAAGCCGCAGTCCGATAATCCCACCAACTATAATTTCCCCCCTCTTGATTAAACTTTCTGAAAGCATCCGCAAAACCTAAATCAAGCACATCTTTTAAAGCTTGGCGTTCTGCATCAGAAGCCATAATATGATTTTCTATTTTTACTTTGTCATTAATATCAATATCTTCCAACGCAATATTAAAATCACCACACATAGAAATAGCCGGATTTGATAATAGTAATTGCTGCAAATATTTCCGTAATACTGTTAACCAACGCAGTTTATATTCATATTTTTCACTTCCCACCGATGAACCATTAGGAACGTAAAGATTGACAATTCTTACACCATCAATTACACCACTAATTACCCGCTTTTGTTCATCCAAAACTGGTTCTAAATCTGTTAACACTGAACAGAAACCCATACTCACATCTTCCAAAGGTTTACGGCTAATTAGCGCCACTCCGTTATATGCTTTCTGTCCGTAAATATAAGGATGATAACCTAAGTTTTCAAAGGAATTGAGGGGAAAATCTTGATCTATAACTTTCGTTTCCTGTAAACACAAGACATCAACGGGATTTTCACTTACCCAGTTAATCACCTGTTCTAAACGAGTCCGAATTGAATTGACATTCCAAGTAGCGATTTTCATGAGTTACTTATCAGTAGGATAGTAAATAAAGAAATATAGAATATGTAAATTTTTTGTAATCATTTTTGATTGTTAATTTTTTTGATCTATCTTCCATTCACGCAAAAATAAGCTATAAGTAATTGATCCCTGTTGTAAATGCGTATTCGCAAATACAAAATAGGCAAAATTGTAAGTTAGGCTACAGAACATTATAAATGATTATGATCCCCCAGATAGATGAAAATATAAAATCCTTGCTTGTATATTAATAAAGACGTTAATTGTTAGCACTTGCTACGACTGTGATATTACATTTGTGAGTGAGTTGATAATACAGTTAACCGAGAATACGCTTTTCTAATAGTCAGTCAGAAAAGTTAACTTAAATGGAAGAAAAGTAAGTATAAATGCTTTTAGCTCATAAAATAATTTCAGGATCGGTAGCAGGTGATGTCAAATCAATAAATCAATATATATGATGTTGACACTCTTTGTAGACCAAACCAAGAATCGCAAGATATAGCATATTAGCTCAATTTTCACCAGAAAATATCCCAAAATATGCAAATTCTGTCACCAAGCGGAGAGGTTGGAACTTTCACAGATACATCCATTTAGGTTTAATCAAAATTTTTTTGCTTGATTAAAACAACAAACTTTTTTAGGAGGACATTGGTATGAGTAATAGAGCCAACACTTGCCCATGCTGCGGTGGATCAATTCTACGTCATGTCCGTCATGGTGAACTATATTGGTTTTGCCTGTCGTGCCGACAAGAAGTACCACTGTTAACCATCAGTCGCTTATCAAATCATTTGGAAACCCGTAACACAGGAGTAGTTACTCCGTCTGCTGTTAACTCAGTAGAGTAATCTCCTGCGGCTGGTTCTGAATATCTACAGAGTGGAAATAGACAAGTGAATATCATATTTGTTGAGAGCAAGCGTCAAGCTAGAGATGGCGCTTGCGCTTTGGTTTGACTTTGTTGCTAGAACAGCGGATAACTTCCAGTTAATGTCGATATGATATAAAAGTAGATAAAACTTAAAGAATATTCATCAAATGCTGATTCACTCATCTGACTTGCCCAAAGTCAAAGACTCAGTAGGCAAAAAAATTCTCTTAGGTAATGAACCTAAACCAGAACTAATTGCGATTCTAGCAGTCTACTTTGTTCAAGGCATATTAGGGTTATCGCGTCTAGCCGTTAGCTTTTTCCTCAAAGATGAATTACAACTGAGTCCAGTTGAGGTATCAGCACTGTTGGGAATAGTTGCTCTACCTTGGATGATTAAGCCATTATTTGGCTTTATTTCCGATGGTTTGCCCATATTTGGCTACCGTCGCCGTCCATATTTGGTGTTATCTGGGATACTAGGCGCATCCGCTTGGGTAAGTTTGGGAACAATAGTTAATAGTAGCTGGGCGGCAACAATTGCGATCGCTCTATCTTCTCTTTCCGTTGCCTTCAGTGATGTCATAGTTGACTCCCTCGTTGTTGAACGTGCCAGAGTAGAAAGTCAAGCCAAAGCAGGTTCTCTACAATCTCTGTGTTGGGGTGCTACCGCTCTGGGCGGATTAATTACAGCTTACTTTAGCGGCTTACTCTTAGAATATTTCAGCACACGCACAGTATTTTTAGTCACGGCATTTTTTCCGCTAATTATTTCCGTGGTAGCTTGGTTAATTAGTGAAACGCCAGTTAATAAAGATACCCCACAGCATCAGCAGAATCAACCACTCAGCATCCCAAATCAACTCAAACAAGTAGGCAAAGCCTTTACACAAAAAGCAATTTGGCTACCCACAGCATTTATCTTTCTCTGGCAATCTACCCCTAGCGGAGAAGCAGCTTTTTTCTACTTTTTCACCAACGAATTACACTTTCAACCTGAATTTTTAGGCCGAGTACATTTAGTTACAAGTTTAGCCTCATTAATTGGTATTTGGATTTTCCAAAGGTTCTTAAAATCCGTACCATTTCGGGTAATTTGTGGTTGGAGTATCGTCATTTCCACACTATTAAGAATGACGATGTTACTGTTAGTCACACACACAAATAGAACATTAGGAATAGATGATCAATGGTTCAGTTTAGGTGATAGCTTAATTCTTGCCGTCATGGGACAAATTGCATTCATGCCAGTGATGGTATTAGCAGCAAGAATTTGTCCCTTGGGAATCGAAGCTACATTATTTGCCCTCTTAATGTCAATCTTCAATTTAGGAGGAGCTATTTCCAGAGAGTTTGGGGCTTTAATCATGCACTGGTTAGGCATTACCGAAAATAACTTTGATACCCTCTGGTTATTAGTGATTATCACTAATTTGATTGCCCTTTTACCGCTGCTATTTATTCAATTCTTACCCAGCGAACAAGAACCAGAAATCCACACCTTGACAGCTAATTCAATTAATAATTAAGTACATATTTCAGGATTCAGGAATTAGAATCATAGCCAAATCAGTAAATAGCAAATTCAATAATTTTGTAAAACATCAATTATGATATGATACTCAAAGACTTATTTAATCAGTCTTCTGTATCCTGAATCCTGACAATAAAAATCTTGTGTGGTGGGCATACTTCGACAGGCTCAGTACAAGTCTTACCCGCCCTAACCATACAGCCCTAACCATAGGATTTAAACTTCCCAACACATTACAAAAAATCCAAGAAATCATTTTCTCAAATATGCAAACATTAAAAAATCAACAAAACCAAACTTTACCAAAATCCTATACTCGTGAAGATTGGCAAAAAGGATATGAATCACTAAAACAAGAATATGATTATTGGATTGATGAAATAGAAGGGGTAATACCCGCAGAACTACAAGGAACACTATTGAGAAATGGACCCGGTTTATTAGATATCAACGGACAAAGATTGCATCATCCCTTTGATGGTGACGGGATGATCAGTAAAATCACATTTACCAACGGACGCGCTCATTTTCGTAATAGATTTGTAGAAACAGAAGGTTATTTAGCAGAAAAAAAAGCTGGTAAAATTCTTTATCGTGGCGTATTTGGTACACAAAAACCAGGAGGTTGGTTAGCTAACGCCTTTGATTTTAAAATCAAACATATTGCTAATACTAATGTTATCTATTGGGGTAAAAAACTATTAGCATTATGGGAAGCAGCAGAACCTTATTTATTGCACCCGCAAACTTTAGAAACATTAGGAAACGAATATTTCAATGGTGTATTATCCCAAGGTGAAGCTTTTAGCGCCCATCCCCGCATAGATCCCAACGGTAAATTAGTTAACTTTGCCATTAAACCAGGACTATCAACCACAATTACAATTTTTGAACTCAATACCAACGGCGAAATTATCAGCAAACAAAATCATAGTGTTCCTGGTTTTTGCTTTATTCATGATTTTGTAATTACCGAAAATTACTGTATCTTCTTTCAAAACCCGGTTAATTTTAACCCCATACCTTTCGCTTTAGGAATGGCCAGTGCAGGACAATGTATTAAAGTTCAAAAAAATCAACCCACAAAAATCATTATTATTCCCCGCAAAGATAGTAAAGCTGAAAAAGAAGAAGTCAGAACTTTAGAAACTCAAGCAGGTTTTATTTTCCATCATGTCAATGCTTTTGAAGTGGAAACTGAAATTATCATTGATTCAATTTGCTATGAATCATTACCAGAAGTAGAACCAAATACTGATTATCTAAAAACCAACTTTGACACTAATGCACCAGGACAACTTTGGCGATTTGATATTAATTTGTCAGAGAAAAAAGTGCAAAGTCAATTAATAGATAAGCGTGCTTCTGAATTTCCCACTATTCACCCGAATAATGTAGGTAGACCATACCGTTATTTGTACATTGCTGCGGCACATAACCCCACAGGAAATGCACCCTTACAAGCAATCATGAAAGTAGATTTACAAACAGAAAAGCGAGAAATTTGGAGTGCAGCACCACGGGGTTTTATGGGTGAACCAATTTTTATTCCTCGTCCTAATTCTCAACAAGAAGATGAAGGTTGGGTAATAGCTTTAGTTTATGATGCTGAACATCATCGTTCAGATGTAGTGATTTTAGATGCTCAGGATTTTTCAAAAGGTGCGATCGCAAAATTACACCTTAAACATCATATTCCATACAGTTTACATGGGAGTTTTACACCAGAAATATTCATTTAATTAATGTAGGTTGGGTTAAGCGATAGCGCAACCCAACAAATTACTAAAAATTAAATCAACTTAAATAGAACGGAAAACCACCTTTAAACCATCACTGGGTTGAGGTGTGGGTGTCATTTTTAAATCTAAATTTTGTCCTGGTACAAGTTCCCATTCATAACCACGCAACAGCAACGCAGCAAATATTTTCATTTCCAACTTAGCAAATTCTTTACCTATACATTCTCTCATTCCCCCACCAAAGGTAACATAACTAAAGGGTTTAGATTTATCCTCATTTCTCTCTACACCAAACCTTTGAGGGTCAAAACTTTGGGCATCTTTATAGATAGTTTCGTCCTGATGGGTTTTCCCTATTTGATATAGTATACTCCAACCTTGAGGAATACTATATCCATTAAATTCACAAGTTTTAGTTACAGAACGAAAACCACCACCAACAGGAGGAATAACTCGCAAAACTTCCTTGAGTATTTGGTCTAAATAAGTCATTTCTTTTAAATGTTCAGATGTGAGCGCACCTGTAAAATTTATTTGTTGTTGTTCTTTTCTTGCTGCTGCTAAAATGTCCGGGTTTTGTGCTAACAACAAACAAAAAGAAGACATTGCCGAAGTTAAAGTTTCATGTCCAGCAAATAATAATGTCAAAATTTGATCTTTGAGTTCATTTACACTCAAACTATTACCATCTTCATCTTTAGCATTTAACAACAAATCCAAAGCATCTGTTTCTGAATTTTCTAAACTTGGTTGCTTTTGACGTTGTAAAATAATCTTCTCAATTTTTGCTAATAACAATTCTCTACTTTTTAAAGCTTTACTAAATTTAGTCCAAGGTAAACGAATAGGAAGAGTAAATAAACCTTGACACCATTCTTCAAATAATTCCGCAAAATGAGCATCATTAGTAGTATCTGTTCCTACTAATAATTTACAAGCTACATCAAAAGTATATTGTCTGATTTCAGGATACCAGGTTAATTGACCTAAATTTACCCATTTTTGTAAATAGCTATTAGTAATTTCCACCATTCCTGGTACATAACTAGCTAAAGCTCTGGGTTGAAATGCTTGAGCTAATAATTTACGTCTGGTTTGATGAATGCTTCCAGTTTGTGTTGCTAAAGATGCAGGACCAAGCAATTCTGAAACAGTCTTAGGCCATTGAATTGTAAAATTCTGATTTTCACCACTAAATATAAAGCGGTTTGCGTCTGCTCCTATCATCATAATTGTAGGAGAACCAAAGATATTAGTTTTAAAAACGTTGCCGTATTTCTTTTGTCGTTTATTGGCAAAGTTTTTATCTGTTAAAAAACTAATTGTTTCACCAATGATAGGTAAACCAAAGTTTCCAGGTGGTAAAGGTAATTGATTTTGTAATTTGTTGTCTTGGGTTTTCATGTTGTGTTTAACTTATTTATTTAATAAAACTTAAACAATTGTAATATATTTGTTAATTCTGGCCAAGTTGCCACCATGCAGAAATAAAACTAAAAAATTGTAACGAAAACTACAAAATTCATATTTTTTCAAAAAAACAGGGTAAGCTAACCTTACATATCCGGTTCACCAAAGTACCGTGATGAGGAGTAAATGTTATGGTTACAACCTCGCGCCCAGTGTGGGAAAATCATTCCCCAGCCCATATTTGCCCGTTTGATCAAGCTTGTAGTTATTTAGAATGGGCAGGTAAAGAGTTAAAATTAGATCCTGGTTTATTAGAAATTCTCAGCCATCCCCGGAAAGTCGTCACAGTTTCCATACCCGTCAAAATGGATAATGGGGAAGTGCGGGTTTTAGCCGGACATCGGGTACAACATTCGGATATTTTAGGACCATATAAAGGTGGTATTCGCTACCATCCAGCGGTGACTTTACGGGAAGTTTCCGCTTTAGCGATGTTGATGACTTGGAAATGTGCGTTGTTAGGTATTCCCTACGGTGGTGCTAAAGGTGGTATTCCCATAGATCCGAAAAAATACAGTGTGGGAGAATTAGAAAGAATTAGTCGCCGTTATATCAGTGAGTTAATTAAAGATATCGGACCATCAGTAGATATACCAGCCCCAGACATGGGTACATCTGCGCGGGAAATGGCCTGGATGATGGATACTTATTCTGTAAATATGGGTCATGCTGTACCCGGTGTTGTTACTGGTAAACCGCTTTCTGTGGGTGGTTCTCTGGGTCGGGAAATGGCTACGGGGCGGGGTGTAATGATTATTGTCCGGGAAGCCTTGGCAGATCAAGGTAAATCCCTGGCAGATGTAAAAATTGCTATTCAAGGTTTCGGTAATGTGGGGGGTGCTGCGGCTGAATTGTTATACCAAGCCGGGGCGAAAATTATTGCGGTTTCCAGTGGTGCTGGGGGTGTATATGCGGAAACTGGGCTTGATATTCCAGCTTTAAAAGCTTATGCTGCGGAAAATCGTCGCAGTGTGGTAGGTTTTCCCCAAGCTATACCCATTAGTAACGCAGATTTACTCACTTTACCTTGTGATGTATTAATTCCTGCTGCTTTAGAAAATCAAATTACGGAAGAAAATGTGCATCAGATTCAAGCGCAAATGATTGCTGAAGCAGCTAATGGACCTGTGACTTTGGAAGCTAACCGAGTTTTAGAAGACCGTGGAGTAACCGTTTTACCGGATATTTTAGCCAATGCTGGGGGGTAGTAGTTAGTTATTTGGAATGGGTGCAAGGTCTTTCTTATTTGTTCTGGGATGAGGAGAGAGTAAACCGAGAAATGGAACATTTGATGGTAAATGCTTACCGTCAAGTGATGCAACAAGCACAGACGCGCCGAGTAAATTTACGGTTGGCTGCTTATACCCTTGGCGTGGGTAGAGTGGCACAAGCTTTGACTGATAGGGGTTTGTATCCTTAGTTATAGGGTTGTAACTTGTTAACTCGTTCCCAGTCTCAGACTGGGAATGCTATTACAGAGTCTTCATAACCTAATATATATTGTACAATTAATTATGTAGCTTTCCTATAAAAAATGTCTTTGCAACTTAAAATTAACTATCCTGAAACTTTACCTGATGCTGTTGGTAAAACTAGAGAACAATTTGAACAAGAAGCAAAATGGGCAATGGCTGTAAAATTATATGAAATGAACCGCCTTTCTTCTGGTATGGCTGCTGCATTATTAGGAGTATAAAGAGTGAATTTTATTCACAAATTAAATGATTATGGAGTGTATTTAATTTATTTTAGTGAAGAAGAATTATTATCAGATATAGAAAATAATCAGTAATCAGTAATCAGTAATCAGCTATTATCTAGAGAGAGACTGAGTTAATAACAAAGATGCTCCAGGTTTGTCCAATTACACGAGATTTAATAAGAGCAATTTACAGCCTATTATTGATAGTTTCAGGTTTTTGCTGACTGCTGATAGCTGACGGCTCAATGCTGATCTTAAATCAATGATTGCAGTTAAATTTAGATATGCAAAAATAATTGAAAAATCTCAAAAAAATGTCATCATATTTTAAATGTAGAATATTTACCACCATTAACATACTCCATGAATAACCAACCCAAAATAATCGTTTTAGATGATGATCCCACCGGTTCTCAAACCGTTCACAGTTGTTTGTTATTAATGCGCTGGGATGTGGAAACCTTGCGTTTAGGTTTAAAAGATGATGCTCCTATTTTCTTTATTTTAACCAACACGCGATCGCTTACCCCAGAAGATGCAGCAAATGTCACCAGAGAAGTTTGTCATAACCTGAAAATCGCCTTAGAAGCAGAAAACATCGAGGATTTTCTCGTAGTTAGTCGTTCTGACTCTACCTTACGCGGTCATTATCCCATAGAAACCGATGTCATTGCCGAAGAACTCGGACCTTTTGACGCTCATTTTCTCGTACCGGCATTTTTTGAAGGTGGTAGAATTACCCGCGACAGCATCCATTATTTAATTATTGATGGTGTACCCACCCCCGTACATGAAACAGAATTTGCTCGTGATTCTGTTTTTAGTTACAATTACAGCTACCTGCCCAAGTATGTAGAAGAAAAAACCAAAGGACGCATCAAGGAAGCTACTGTCACCAGATTTTTACTTGATGATATCCGTAAAGGATGCTTAGAAAGATTATTGCAACTGCATGATAACCAGTGTGGGGTAGTTGATGGAGAAATTCAAGCGGATCTTAACACCTTTGCGGTAGATATATTAACAGCCGCAAGTCAAGGTAAACGCTTTTTATTCCGTTCCGCTGCTAGTATATTAACAGCTTTAGCTGCTTTACCCCCCCAACCCATAGCTGCTGAAAATATGGCAGAATATGTGCGTGGTGGTAAACCGGGTGCAGTTATTGTTGGTTCTCATGTGAAAAAGACAACTCAACAGTTAGAATCACTGTTAACAGTTGCGGGAACGGTAGGGATAGAAGTTAATGTGGGAAGATTACTAGATGATGGAGTCAATGAATCTGCTAAACTGCTAACCGAGATTCTAGAACAAGTCCAGGGAGTACATAACGCTGGTAAAACACCAGTAGTTTATACTAGCCGTCAGGAATTGACTTTTAAAGATGTCAAAACTAGGTTAGACTTTGGGGCAAGAGTTTCGGCTTTACTAATGGATATTGTAAAGGGTTTACCAGCTGATATAGGATTTTTAATCAGCAAGGGGGGTATAACTTCTAATGATGTCTTGAGTACAGGTTTAAATTTAACTTCTGCTCGTTTATTAGGTCAAATTTTAGCCGGTTGTTCAATGGTAATTACACCATCTGATCATCCTCAGTTTCCTAATTTACCTGTGGTTTTATTTCCCGGTAATGTCGGTAATGCTGATGCCTTGGCTACAATTTATCAAAGATTGACTAATCAGTAATCAGTTATCAGTTATCAGGAGTCAGGAGTCAGGAGAATTTTAGATTTTAGATTTTAGATTAATTCATGAAATATAATCCAAAATCCAAAATCCAAAATAGAATCACCAATCACCAATCACCAATCAATTACGAATGAATTCTGATTCTAAGAAATCACCAAAAGATTTGGAAATGGAGTCAAATTCTGCACTTACCGATGCAGAATCAATCTCTATGAATAATCATAGAAAGGAAAAAAAAGCCAAACCTGTTGATAAAGAGGCAGATAGTAATGTAGATGTTAAAGATAGTGATTCTATCATTCCCACTGGAGAGCTAAATTCTGTTCTTGCCTATTTACAAGCTAATGCAGATGGGAAGGTAGATTCTAATTCTGAAGAAAAATCTCAAGAAAAATCTGAAGAGAAGAAAACAGAAACAACCAATTTTGAATTAATTGATCTGAACAGTGATGAGTTAGTATCAACAGGAAATAATAACAACAATAATATTCAAGTTCAATTAAAAACTGAGGAGGGAAGACTATTATTAATTTTGCCAACAGAATCTCAAGTAACGGCTTCCGATTTCAGCTCGTCCGAGATTTGGCAACAAATGAGACAGCGGCTCAATGGTAGCGATCGCCTACGTATACCTAACACTATAGTACATTTGGTAGCGAAAGACCGCTTATTAGACTCAAGACAACTGCAAGAACTGGCAGAAACTTTAAAGGAACTGCAACTAGAGTTAAAATCAGTTGCCACAAGTCGTAGACAAACAGCGATCGCCGCTTGTACATTAGGTTATTCTGTCGAACAAATCCAACTACAACCATCCTTCACCGCTGACGCTCAACCAAGTCCCAAACCTCTAGCAGATGCGCTCTATCTAGAAATGACAGTAAGATCAGGTGGAGAAATTCGCCATCCCGGCACTGTGATTATTTTGGGAGATATCAACCCTGGTGGTATTGTGGTTGCAGATGGTGATATTCTCGTTTGGGGGCGTTTGCGGGGGGTAGCTCATGCCGGCGCTGGGGGAAATCGTGATTGTCTAATTATGGCTTTGCAAATGGAACCAACCCAACTGCGAATCGCTGATGCAGTAGCTAGAGCGCCTGAAAAATCACTAACACATTTTTTCCCAGAAGTGGCACATATCACACCCGAAGGTATCCGTATTGCCAAAGCTACTGATTTTTCTCGCAGTCAGTTAAGCAAAATTAATCAAAGTCTCTATGGCAGGAATCAGGAGTAAAACCTGATAATGCTGGAAGTTTCATCATATATTGATGTGATCAGCGCCCCGTCTACTGCTATAACTATTTCTAAATATTCTCTAAATATTTAGTATTATTTCCACCAACCCTAATCGAGCGCATTGCTGTTATGAGTCGTATTATTGTAATTACCTCCGGTAAAGGAGGAGTGGGTAAAACCACGGTTTCCGCAAATCTGGGTATGGCTTTAGCCAAAATCGGGCGACAAGTGGCCTTAGTTGATGCGGATTTTGGTCTGAGAAATTTAGATTTGTTGCTAGGACTAGAAAACCGCATTGTCTACACAGCAGTAGAAGTATTAGCTAGAGAGTGTCGTTTAGATCAAGCTTTAGTCAAAGATAAACGACAACCGAATCTGGTACTGCTACCAGCAGCCCAAAATCGCACCAAAGACGCAGTAACACCAGACCAAATGAAACTGCTAGTAAATGCACTAGCGCAAAAATACCAATATGTAGTCATAGATAGTCCCGCAGGGATTGAAATGGGGTTTAAAAATGCGATCGCCCCAGCCAAAGAAGCACTCATTGTCACCACCCCCGAAATTTCCGCAGTTCGTGATGCTGACCGGGTAGTAGGATTATTAGAAGCCCAAGGTGTGAAAAAGATTCATTTAATCATCAACCGGATTAGACCGGCAATGGTACGGGCAAATGATATGATGTCTGTACAGGATGTTCAGGAACTTCTCGCCATTCCCTTAATCGGGGTAGTCCCTGATGACGAGCGTGTAATAGTCTCTACTAACCGAGGCGAACCCTTAGTATTATCGGAAACTCCTTCTTTGGCAGCCTCAGCCTTTGAAAACATTGCTCGTAGATTAGAAGGGGAAACTATTGAATTTCTTGATCTTGACTCCCCCAACGACAACTTATTTTCCCGGTTACGCAAGTTGTTACGGACAAAGATTGTTTAATTTTTTTTCAGTTCCCGCCTTATAACCTAGCCAGCAATGATTCTTGAACTTTTAGAAAAACTTTTTGTTCGCACACCAAACACCAGTCGCACCGAAGTTAAACGTCGTCTGCAAGTGGTTATAGCCCACGACCGAGCAGACTTAGATGCCCAAACCTTGGAAAAAATGCGCCAAGAAATCCTAGCAATTGTCTGTCGTTATGTAGAAATTGAAACAGATGGTTTGGAGTTTTCTTTAGAAAGCAACCAACGCACAACCGCATTAATCGCAAATTTACCTATTCGTCGTGTTAAGGAAAGCACTCCTGAATCCGAGGAAACAGAGACATCTATTGAGGTTTGATCTGTAGGTGGGTTAGGAGTGTAACTAAATTTGCACTGTAACCTACCTCTTGTCAGAATCAGGATTCTTCATTTTTTTAGTTTCAAGACTTGACAAGTCGCAAAATTTGTTGTACACTTATGTTATGAGTGGGAATCTGTGGAGCCAGATATAGTAAACTTTTAAATATTCAACATCGTTATTTTCACTCACATTCAAAAAATCCCCACTACCAATTTATCAATCACATCCTGAAAATCCTTTAATCCTGGTTATCCTGATTCTGACAATTAAACGCAGATGAACGCAGATAAACGCGGATGTTAAGTTTATGTTCTTAGTTAGATTTTTTAATGAACCGCAGAGGCGCAGAAAACACAGAGGAAAGAGGTTTTTTGGCGATCGCCTCCGGCACTGCGGCGCAATCGCACTTTATCAAAAATCCCTACTACTAATTTATCACTTACATCCTGTACATCCTTTAATCATGGTTATCCTGATTCTCACAAATTTAGTCTTGACAAGTCGAAATAATTATTTTACACTTATGTTATGAGTGGAAATCTGTGGGCGCATATATAGTAAAATTTTCAACTTCCAACATCGTCATTTTCATCCACATCAAAAAATCCCCACTACCAATTTATCAATCACATCCTGAAAATCCTTTAATCCTGGTTATCCTGATTCAGACAATATGCAAGCTTGGACACCCGACACCAGACTACAGAACAGCTAATAAAATGGAAGAAGTATATAATTCGTGATTAGGGTTTGCTGAATAAAGATAAAACCTTGATAAATTCTGGAAACCACTTATGTAATTTCTGGAGATGTCTATAAGACATCTCCGAAAAAGATGTAGGGACAATTCATGAATTGTCCCTACATCTTATGTTACCAGTGGTCTATTCTAGAGACGTTCTATATAACATCTCTACATTTTTGCATTAACTACACAATGAGTTAATCAATCGTCAATTTCTTTCTACGCCATAGTTGATAGTCACAAATAAGTTGTGACAGCTTGTACAGGATTTCTTCCTCAAAGGGAATCCGCCATTTTATAGGACGAACGGGACGGTATCGGTCAAACATTAGTATTAAAGTTACCACAGCCATAATCATCAGGTGTGTTTGTAAGACAGTTAGAGGTAAGAGCATTAAAGCCCAACAATTTCCTACACACCAAAGGCCATTAACCATCCCATAGCGCCAGCAGTCTAAATTAGCCGCTAGTCCAAAAGGTGAAAGGCGAGGAGTCCAATGGCAGTGGTTCAAGCAGGACTGCTTCCACGGGCTGGACTGCCAAAAAATAGCTAATACTAAAGCGACACCAGAAGCACCAAGCCATCCCTCGCCCACAAGAAACCTCAGCCCAGGGGCAACAAGCATTAATATCACACCTGCCAGAATCCAGATAGTGACATAGCCAATGAGAAACAAAACAATGGCAATCCAACGCCGCTGGGTTAAGCTACGTCCCCAAAGGTGACGGATTGGTTGGGCTAACGCAGGAGACATCATAGCAACCAACATCACCAGCCAATACAATACCATTATTGCCAGGGAGTGGAAAGAGAGGATACCATCTAGTGAGTGAATCATCTGGCTATGCCCGTGAACTGAGACAGCAATCATCCGTCCTGACATTACCTGATGAAGTTCTCCTGGTAGCAACATCACCCCCCAAGCAATCAGGGAAACTTTCACCAGCGTCGGTAGAGGAGGCTCACTAATAAATGATATGTAGCGACTTAATCTGATTCCCATTGCTTTGTCTTAAACCGTCTCACTATACAGGGCTACTTGCTCCACTTTTATATCATCGGGTGGAGTGTTGTCATTTAGTGGGATGAAAGAAACTTTAAGGGTTTTAAATTGCCGAAGTTGGAGTTTAGCAATGATATCGGTAATTTCAAAAACTTCTGTAACTCCTAATCCCCCACCTACGGATGCTTGGCGAACACCGAAAAAGCAGATACTACCCGCATACAGATCAGGATAATCAGTATGTGGAGCACCTGGAGGAAGATTAATATACACGTTAATTATCCTACCATCCTTGTCGCTGGTGATGTTCTCCAGACGCAGGAAAAACCTAACTTCGGAGGGAACAAAGGAGGCAGGAGGATCTATTTGAATGAATGTCGAAGTTCTGTTTTTTTCTTTTAATTCTAGCCCAGTGAGATTAGCGCCAATCATTTTAGCACCTTGTCCTGTACTCTTACTAGGAAGACCTTTTAGAGGATCTGAAATGTCATCATATTCATAACTGAGATTATACTGGTAATCTACTTGCAGTTTCAAGGTATTGACAACATCCTTTGGTCTGAACTCCCAGGTTTGTCCAGATGTCAAAGGTACCATAAAGCCACGTTCACCCGGACCATCGAGCCACTCTTTTTGTGTTCTGTTGAATGTTTTTATTGTTTGGTTGTCCGATTCGTTTTCTTTGGTTTCTTCTAGAAGAGGTCGCAAATATGGGTTTTTATGATTCGGATTACGGTTGACCCAAACTTCCCACAAGCGGTCAACATTGGCATGGTGCAACCAAAATAGAGGGTCAAGACCTGCGGTTACTGGGTCGGCCATCAGTCCACCACGTCGCTTGGTCTTCGGATCTTCACCGCCACCAACAAGACCATGAACGTTGTTATGTGGACTACTCTCAATTTTACCAAAGGTTGTAGCTTCATGGGAAAAATTGGTTTTTAAGCCTCCAAAACCAACTGAAGAGAGACTTGTTCCTATAAAATTGGGTTCAGTCAATACCTGTTCTAGACTTAGCGCTTGTGTTTTTAGCTGTTCATACTTTTTCTTTGCCTCTTCTTTATCTTGGTCGTTTGATGCGTTAGCAATTGTATTTGGAAACTCGATTAGTCGCCCGTACCGTTGTTCTATATACAGGGGATTGTCAGACCCATCTGGCATATACTTACTGGTAAATGCTGGTGGTATTCCTACTGCACGATGATCATTTAAATCTGCGGGGTTCCAGTAAGGTAAAGCCCAATCTGTCCAATGGTAAGTAAGTTTGATACCTTTCTTCTCGTCTGCAATCATGGCCTCTTTAATGGCTTCACGCACTATTGTTTCAAATGACAGCAAATAGCCACGATGCCAAGGTAAGAAGTACCAGCTTCCGTGCTGGCATTGTTTCCAGTAAAGGCTTTGTACCCAATAAGGTGGTAACTTTTCTCTCAAGGTCAGGAAGCCTTCAACGTGCCATAATACGGGATCAAAACCATGAATAGCAGCTAAAAATTCCCAGCTTGTGGGATCTGAAATTTCCTTGGATCGGAGGATTCTAACACCCCGGGCGTACCAGTACAAAACCGGATCATTGAAATTCCCACCTTTAGCCCATACATTTCTGCGAGTAAAAACCATAAAAATCCTTTTGGTGTTTGTTGAATTGTGAACTGCTATCTCAAACTTAGACAAAACTAGACTTCACCCTCTACCTCAATGAAAAATAAGAGCATGGGAGCGCCTATCCCTCAGTAGAATTTCACGCCTTAGTCAGACGCGATCAAATCATTGTTCTGATTCAATGATTGGTGAATATTCAGACAATTTCGTGCATTCACTAATAGGAAAGAATTAGCTAAAAATAGCCCGTGTTATCCCGTACTATTAGAACCTTAGATCGATGTAACAAGCACGCTATTTTTATCTATTATGACTTATGCAAGTATTACACCATAGAAACTTTTGTAATATGTGCTAGACGGCATAAATCATGTAAATAAACAGATTTTTGATATCTGATGCACCCTGTTAATGTGGCAGTTGCATAGGTCATGACTATAATAATAAGCACATTTGACGTAATGTCAATATTGAATATTGTTAATTTTAGTAAATTTAGCCAATTTTTCACTCATTGTAAGTAGGTAGGCGTGGAAATTTATCGTTGAGACAAGGCAAGAGTGAAGAGACTTTGAGGGATTGTACATTTTGTAACATACCTCGGTTTTTTCAAGCCGACTTACTTATTTTCAATTGTATATCAGTGACAAAATCACTTAAATAATAATTACATACTTTGCGATATAAATTATACTTGCTATGCTTCCATTTGGCGGCTGCCTTTGGTTTAATTTCTATTGCACTACAATAGTAACTATTAATACTTTATTTTAAGTATAATTACAGCTAATTTAGATGTGGTAATTCGTAATTGGAAACCAGTTATCATCCTCTGCTTCCCAAGTCGGGGATATTTTCAAACAGACAACTCAAAACCTGTTATATATGGCGCGGACAGATTTCTAAACATAAAATGACTATAGCAAAAACTCAGAACACTGTCAACCACCCTAGCTGAAATAACGAAAATTCGTTACATTATTGACTTCATTCTCAATAATGTTGAGAATAGACCACCCTTTATTGATAAAAATCTTTTTTCCAGAAGATCAAGAGAACGCAGATAAACTGATAACTGATAACTAATTAAATCAATCCTGCTGATTCATAAAGTCTTTTAAACAAGGCTTTAATTTTAGTTCCGTAATCTAAATCTGCGGACCATCTTCCTGATAGTTGATCAACAGAAGGAGCGACACCCCTAGTCACAAATCTAAAGCGAGGATCTACTTCTTGTTGTACTAAAGGTTCTAAACTAGCGTAGGCTTTTAAATGTTGAATATGCGCTCTCACTCCTATTCTGGCACTAGGAAAAGATGCTGCTTCTGAACCACCACCTATTGCTCCTAAACCAGCAAAGTTATTTTGTTGAGGTTTAATGTCTCCTCCAAAACGTAAAAAGCCGGTTTCTAAACACATTTGACAAAAGGCAAGATCATGATTTACGCCTTCCATGATCGCTTCTTCCCGATAAAGTTTAGGAATGTCAGGAAACTGCACTAGAGCGTTTTCATTGTTATTCCGCAAAAAGATTTGTAGCTGTACTTCTGTGGTATTTCCATTAGAAATAATTTGCTCAATGTGGGCAGGACAAATAGTTAAAATTGAACGGAGTTTAAGAGTACGAGTTGCACTATCCCAACTAATAGAAATATTAAAATCTCGCAGTTCGATAGCTTTGATATAAACTACGCGGCGATAAGTAACACGGTTAACATTAGGCGATCTTGATAAATCAATCCGTAACCGATCTACTAAGTCAATGGGAATATAGGAATTACCATTAATTAATACCCCTTGTTCTGGATAATTTTGCCCATTGATGTTAATATTAATTGGTGGATAATTTGGTTCTACAGGAGTTCCCGGATTTGGATCAACTCCTCGACTCCAGGCTATTAATCCGTCAACAATTCCTAATGCAAAATCACGACGACGAGTTTGTAATAAATTGCGATCGTCTGGACTGCTGAGAAAGCCTACTTGCATAACTAAAGCCGGTAGAGTAGTGCGGCGACAGAATTGTAAACTACCGAAGCCGCTGTCTGTATCTGGTCTGACTCCGCGATTAGGTAATTGAGGTACACGACGCAACAATCCCATGAGTAACGTTTCTGCATTTTGCTTGCGTTGATTGTTGCTGGCAATATAGTAAACACTAGCACCTCTAACCGTAGGACTACTAGCAGCATCAGCTTCAATTTCTAAGGCGACATCAGTAGAACGAGCGCGAGAATTAATCCAGGTAATAGTTTGGGCAGCACTTAAATCATCTGGAACAGCTAAAACTTCCACACTACGCGCCCGCAGTTCTGTTACAATTAAATCCCGTAACAGAATCATTTCTCTGGCTTCAGTTGTACCACCTGCGATCGCACCAGGATCAATTCCGCCAGCTTCCCTACCTCCATGCGCGGCCGAAATAAAAATACGTCCCATTTTTAATTATTCCCGTTGTTAAGCTCCAGCACTATGCAATTTTAGCGATTATTTTGGGTTTGGGATCAAGAATTATAATAAGGCAGGAGGCAGAAGGCAGGAGGCAGGAGGCAGAAGGTAAATATTTCTCCCCAATCACCAATCACCAATCACCCAAAAATGCAAATCCCCCGTTTACATCCAGATACAATAGAAGAAGTTAAACACCGGGCTGATATTGTTGATGTTGTCTCAGATAACGTAGTTTTACGTAGACGAGGCAAAGATTTTGTCGGGTTATGTCCTTTTCATGATGAAAAAACCCCTAGTTTTACGGTTAGTCCAAGCAAGCAGATGTATTATTGCTTTGGTTGTCAAGCTGCGGGTAATGCCATTAAGTTTGTCATGGATTTGAATAAACGACATTTTGCAGAAGTCGTTTTAGATTTAGCAAAACGTTATCAAGTACCTGTTAAAACTTTAGCACCTGAACAAAGACAAGAATTACAACGTCAGATATCTTTACGTGAGCAATTATATGAAATTTTAGCATCTACAGCCCAATTTTATCAACACGCTTTAAGGCAAAATTTGGGTCAAAAAGCGATGCAATATTTACAGGAAAATCGGCAATTTAAAATAGAAACAATTCAACAATTTGGTTTAGGTTATGCTCCCCCTGGTTGGGAAACTTTATATCGTTATTTGGTGGATAATAAAAATTATCCTGTGCAGTTGGTAGAAAAAGCTGGTTTAATTAAACCGAGAAAAGAAGGGGGAGGTTGTTATGATGTATTTCGAGATAGGTTAATGATTCCTATTCGGGATGTTCAAGGAAGAGTAATTGCTTTTGGTGGCAGAACTTTAACAGATGAACAACCAAAATATTTAAATTCACCGGAAACCGAATTATTTAGTAAAGGTAAAACTTTATTTGCTTTAGATCAAGCCAAAGATGGTATTTCTAAATCCGATCAAGGGGTAGTTGTAGAGGGATATTTTGATGCGATCGCCCTTCATGCAGCAGGAATTAATAACGTCGTTGCATCCCTGGGTACAGCATTAAGTATAGAACAAGTGCGGCTATTATTGCGTTACTCAGATTCCAAACAATTAATACTTAATTTTGATGCAGATAAAGCTGGAATTAATGCCGCAGAAAGAGCTATTGGTGAAATTGCCACCTTAGCATATAAAGGCGAAGTACAGTTAAAAATTCTCAACATTCCCGACGGTAAAGATGCGGATGAATATTTGCATAGTCATACAGCAGCAGATTATCAGCAACTATTAGCAAATGCACCACTGTGGTTAAATTGGCAAATAGAGGAAATTATTAAAGATAGAGACTTAAAACAAGCTACTGATTTTCAAATCGTTACAAAAGAAATAGTTAAACTCTTGCAGAAAATCGTTAATAGTGATACACTTAATTATTATATTTCCTACTGTGCAGAAATACTCAGCTTAGGTGACACTAGATTAATACCCCTAAGAGTTGAGAACCTACTAACTCAAATTGCACCTGCTAGTGTGCAAACTCCACCTTTGCGTTTACGCAAACCAGAGTCAAAAACGCCAAAGCTATCTCTAGTAACCACTGAACGCAGTTTATTAGAACAAGCGGAGGCGTTATTATTGCGGATATTTTTACATTGTGCTGAACAACGTCAAGTAATATTTGAGGAATTAGAAGAAAGAAATTTAGAATTTAGTCTTTCTCATCATCGCTTTTTGTGGCAACAAAGTTTAGAATTTCCCTTACAAGAACTTGATTTAATTTCTAAATTACAAAATCGGTATTTAGAATTGGAAGAAGATTTAAAAATAGTATCTCATGTATTTCATTTAAACGAGAAAAACAAAACAGAAATATTAAGAACTCCCCAAGTTGTACAAGCAACCTTAGCTTGTATGGAACGAGTGTTAAGAGAAAAACGTTATCGTCATTTTATGGAACTGTGGAAAAAAATTGATCCACAAGCAGAACCAGATAAATATAAATCTTATGCAGATGCTATATATGCTGATAAAATGCGGATACAAGAATTAGATAAACAAAGACAATTTCCCATTTCCGAATTATTTTAATCGTGTAAATCTTGAAATCGTGAAATTATCATTGAGACAAATAAACCTATGAAACTACAAACAACTATCCAAGAAATCAAAACTGTTAAAGCCTACTATACCCCAGAAGAATATTTAGAACTGGAAGAAAAATCAGAGTACAAAAATGAATATAGAGATGGAGAAATTATACCAATGACTGGCGGAACAACAAATCATAATAAACTGGCATTAAATTTAGCAACTAGCCTGAATTTAGCGTTAGATGATTTAGACTATGAAGTTTATATTGGAGATGTAAAACTGTGGATACCACGTTATAGAGAATTTACTTATCCTGATGTTATGGTGATAGAAGGTGAACCTATTTATTATAGTACAAACACCACAATTGTCACCAATCCTTTATTAATTGCCGAAGTCTTATCTAAATCTACAAAAGACTATGATCGGGGTGATAAATTTCTTTATTATCGTTCAATTCCCGAATTTAAAGAATATATTTTGATTGATCAATATAAATATTATGTAATGCAATATGTGAAAAATAATGAAAATCAATGGCTTTTGACAGAGTATGAAACAGAAGATGCTATTTTCAAACTTGCATCAATTAACCTTGAATTATCTTTAAAACAACTGTATAAAAAAAATAACTTTTTGGAACAAATAGAGTAAAATTATCAATTATCAATTATCAATTATTGAATATTCACCTATAAACTGAGCTTGGGTAAAATAGATTTAGATAACATTCCATGAACCCCTTTTTGTGGACTATTCACCACTTGAGTAATATGAAAATTTACCGCTAAACTACATAAAACATAAGCATCTTCTGGTGATAAATTGGCAAAACGTTCTAGAAAATCAATCATATTTTTTAACGCCACTTCCAAAGCATCATCTAATGTTTCTGCAAAACCCATTGTGATGAAATCTGTAGGAGTTTCCGCTATGGGTGTTGTTAGTTGTAAATCTTTACGTAATATGAGTTTAATTCTACCATTCATAGATGTTTCAATAGCAGTTACATTCACTTCCCCATCTCCTTGTGCAGAATGTCCATCACCAAGAGAAAATAATGCACCAGGAACATATATTGGTAAAAATAATTTTGCACCTGCTTGTAATTGACGGTTATCAATATTCCCTCCATAAGCACCTGGAGGTATAGAATTGCGGTTATTTTCTGGGGTAGCAACTCCTAAAATGCCAAAAAAAGGTGTGAGGGGAATTTTGATATTTGAACCGGGTGGAAATTCGGCCAAATTATTTTTTAAATCGAGGGTAATAAATCTTAACGCAGGTTGAAAAAACTGCTGTGGTAATGCTCCCCAACCTGCACGAATAGTGTTAAAACCAACAGGTAAACGCGGTGAAATTGACTCTAATTGTACTTCTAAAACATCTCCTGGTTGTGCATTGTGGATGTAAATTGGTCCGGTGAGTAAATGGGGTCCGGGTGCTATTTTGCGTTCTGGTGGTAAATTTTCACAGATATCAATAAATTCTGGTGTGAGAAATTCTGAAGGTGCTTTCTCGTAAACGTAATAACCTGTGTATGTTTCTATGTCTATTGTGTCATGGGAATCAACAAATAATACTGGTTTTAAGAGGTGAGAAAAGCCACCTAAATGTACAGTTTCTTTGGTAGCTTGTAAAATGTGGTGAGTCATTTTTGCAGATGCTGATGGCTGAATAAACAATTATCAATTGACAATTGACAATTGTCAATTGATAACAGGTTATTTTGAATTTTCAGAATTAGTTCAGTGTTTTTGCTAGCAACCTAATATAATTGCGGATATCATGATCTTTCACTCGTGCAGAAATGAAGTTGAAACTAAACCAAGGTCCTAGTCGTAATTGTTGATCTACATGACCATATCTTCCTTGCCACCATCTGGGTAATGCAGGTACTATATCCATGCCATAAATAAAGCGATAAGTGTTAGGAACTCTCTGATTATAAGATTGACAAAATTTCTTATTGCCTACTTTGGGCGAGCCAAATGTATAGACTTCTAAGGAAGATAATTGAGGGTGAAAATTATATTGAATATCTACACCACATAAGGTTGCTAATGCTCCTCCTAAACTATGGCCTGTGACAATGATATTAGCAGTCTGATTATCTTTGATATATTGATGAATCTGATCTCTAACGGAAAGGTAAGCATTGCTAAAACCAGAATGCATGAGTGGTCCAGAGTTGTTGCCTTTTTTATATGGGTAAATCTGCTCGGTTTTGGCAACAATTTGTTGTTGAATTATTTTCTCATCAAATTCTTTATTTTTCTTCTGTTGATCAATGTCTTTACTTATCTTGCCAGTATCGAAGTTATATCGCCAGTCCATTCTTGATTCAGTACCACGAAAAACTATAGTTACTGCTGAGGAATCTGCTAAAATTGCCAATTGAGTATCGGTAGTTTTGTCGCTAATCAAAATTGGTTTTTCAGTCCAGCCGCTAAAGGCTATTTTAGAGAAGTCTTGATAAATTTCTTGACAGCACACTGCCATTTTCACTGCTTTGGAATAATCGACTGTCATCACTAAGTCCTCATCAAAAATTTTGAGTAATATTAATATTTTGACCAATATTCAGATGTTCTAGAACACCAATTCATTAATCGTAAGGGCGTTCGCGTAGCGTGCCGGAGGCATAACATTCGGACAGAATATGAACTGGTTTCAGCTATAGGTTATCACCCGAATGCTTCGCCCCTACAAGGTAAAAACAGATTACCTAGCATTACTGAATCGAAGTTCTAGGAAACATCTATGTATTATTGGTGATTTGACGGATATCATAGCATTGTTTATTTACAAACGACTAGAATGCAGCAAAATATAAAAAAATATAAATTTATATTACAAAAATACCTATCATACTCAGATCCCCGACTTCTTTAAGAAGTTGGGGATCTAAAAGTAAAAAAAATATAAAATTTCCAAATTTAGCAGATTTGTGTGCTAATGAATTGAATCACATCCGCTAAACCGGTTTTGGTTTTTAAGTTAGTGAAAATAAAGGGTTTATCTCCACGCATTTTTTTTGCATCTCTTTCCATGACGTTTAAATCTGCTCCAACGAATGGTGCAAGATCAATTTTATTAATGACTAATAAATCTGATTTAGTGATACCTGGACCACCTTTGCGGGGAATTTTATCCCCAGCAGCAACGTCTATGACATATATTGTTAAATCAACTAATTCAGGACTAAAGGTAGCGGCTAAATTATCACCACCACTTTCTAAAAAAACTAAATCTAAATCTATAAATTTTTCTTCTAGTTGTTCAATTGCAGCTAAATTCATGGAAGCATCTTCACGAATAGCAGTATGGGGACAACCTCCTGTTTCTACTCCTAAAATGCGATCGCTCTCCAATGCTTGAGAACGCACTAAAAATTGTGCATCTTCTTGAGTGTAAATATCATTGGTAACAACCGCTAATTTATATTTTTCTCGCAGTGCTTTACACAAAGCATCTACTAAAGCTGTTTTTCCAGAACCTACGGGTCCAGCTACCCCAACTCGAAAAGCATTCATAGAATTAGTCATTAGTTATTAGTTATTAGTTATTAGTCATTAGTCATTAGTTATTGGGAATAGAGATAACAGATAACTGTCACCTGTCACCTGTCACCTGTCACCTCTCCCCTAACTTCTAAATAACCTTGTATATTGAGTTTCATGCTGCATACTAGCTAGGGATAAACCCCAACTACAACAAACTAAATTATCATCTTCTAAGGTGAGAATTTCTGACATTGTAATATTTAATAATGTTTGCAATTCTAATAATAATTCTTGTCCAGCAGTTTGACCAAGGGGAATGAGTTTGACTCCAGCGGTAATTAAATTATTTGCCCAACTATGCAGATATGCTAATAATGCCGCATCAGTGTTAATTTGCCAATGAGCGCAAGCAATACCAAAGGCGATCGCATAATTGCAAGGATAACCCACAGCGGTAGCTAATGGTAAAGTTTCTGGTGCAAGTTTACTTAATAATTGGATGAGCGATCGCCCCATTTGCCAACTACCAGCGCGTAATTCTTCTGTATCTCTCACCGCAGATAACCACAAATTCCATCGTTTTAAATCTGCTAAATTTCCCATTTTTGCAGCTTCTAAACCTCTAATCATCACAGATACATCTATGCGAATTGACCCATAATTCAACTCAGCTTCTAACCAATTTTTTAAGCTATTACTATTATTAATAGTACCATTTTCTACCAACATTTCCAAACCTTCAGAATAGCTATAAGCTCCCACAGGTAAAGCCGGACTAGCTAACTGTAAAATAGATAAAAAATGACTATGAGTGAGAGTGATGGTGTCCATAAGCTCCTCCATAAGCGCCTAATTCTGGTTGAAAAGGTACAACTTCTTCCTTAATTTCTAACCCTAACTTTTCTAACATTGTGCGTAAAACTGAATCGGGAGATAAGCGTAAATAATTAGGAGTAATTTCCACAGGTACATGACGATTACCCAAATGATAAGCTGCTCTTAATAAGAGTAAAGGTGTGTGTGCAACCACAGTCAAAACAGGTTCAGGTTTAGCAATAATTCTGATGAAATTGTTTTGATTTTCATCAGTGAGAAGATCATCATTATGTAAAACGGTACCTCTCGGTAAACGCAAAAAAACCTCCTTTCCATCTGTTAATGTAAATTTGTGACGGCTACGGGTGCGTTCTTCAGCGGTAAGTGGAAGAGTTAAATTAACGATAGCATTAATATCAGGAGGTTTAACTTTAGTTAAATTCAACATGATGAAAACAATAAATTATAGATATCTTGGTAAATTTTCAGAAATGATATTACAACAAAACAACAAAAATATCAATAATCTGCAAAAATAAATCCCCAACCTTTCACAGAAGTCGGGGATCTACATCCTACACCTTTGATATTTTTATCTTTTATATTTAATTTTCATCCCTAGCATGAATTTGAGCCGGGGGACTCGTCGCTTCAACTGCTGTAAATGGTTGCAGAATTCTATAAGAATGAATTGCACCTTTTGGTACAACCCAAGAACTACCTTTTTCTAGTAAAATTGTCTGCCCAGAAATATCTAATTCTGCTTGTCCATCAATTACATAACCAACAGTTTCATATTCCCGTTGAGTTGGTACTTTTTCCTCACCTGGTTCTTCATTTTCCCATAGTCGCATCGAAACAGTTTTTCCCGATGCCAAATACTTTTGACCAAGTTTACCTGTGGGAGAATAGGCAGAATCTACTTTTTTAACACTTGTATCACTCATAATATTTTAGACCGCAAACAGCATTAAATTTGAAGTATTTTGAACTTTAATGAAGACAGGAGTGAGGACTCCTAACTCATCACATCTTGCTTTATCTCTTGTCTCTCAATATTCTTTCTGGTGGTATATTCTCTTGATAATAACCTGGTTTATCACCAGTAATTGGCTCTAAACTTTTGTCAATATTTGTGCGTACATCTTCTAAAAACTGTCTGGTAGATTCAGGAATAGGTTCATCAAGATTGAGTTTTTCTCTAATATTATCAGCAGTTTCTTGAAGTTGTCTTTGAGTATTTTCTAGGGGCTGCTCATTTCTGATTGCTTCTTGATCAGGAGTACCTTTATAATAAGTACCTTCTGGAGTTATCACGGTATCAGCTTGTGCTAATAGCATAGCATTACTAGAGCTAAAAGCTTGGAAACCAAAAAAGGCAAATACCACAAAAGAGATGACTAGCAGACGTAAAATTAGACGTTGAAAACTCTTAAAAAGACGATTCATAATTATCCTTGCTAATAGGGTTTTTGTTGAATACTAAATCCTTAGACAACAGCAGCACTAGAAGTAGGTTTAGGAGGCTTAATACCAGCGGCAATTCGTGAACGATATAGTTCAACTAATCGCTGTTCATATTTACCTAAATCATTGTGAATTTCTTTAAAAATTGCCGTTGCTACTGGGTCAGTATACATTGCCGACAAATGGCTAACATCACCAATACCTGTTTGTACATCACCCAATGCACAACGAATTTGATAGATATCATCACTACCAGTCAATGCAGATTTTACCTTAGCATATTGATTAGCAATATTAGCGCCAAAAGATGGTTTTTCATGTAATCTATGCAGATAAGTTTCCAGTTTTTGAATGTGACTTTGCTTATTAATTATCATTTCTTGAAACAGGTTTTTTACCTCCTGTTCAGATTCTTTTTCTAGATACTTTTCTAGAGCTTCTAAAGAATAACGTTCTCCACCTAAAGCAATATTTAAACCTTTAACAATTTCATTCTTGGTTGAACCACCCCAAGCATCAGCTAATTTCCACCATTCTACACTTGTGTCTTTTTCATCAGGCAAATTAGCATCTTTACCACCATAACCTAAACGTTTTAAAAGTGCAGTTGTAAAAATTGCCAAGTCTCCAGGTTCACGAGATGTAATCAAATTACCATCCACAACTACAGGCTCATCTATATAATTTGCTCCTGCATTGCTGATGTCTTTACGAATAGCAGTAAACCCAGTTACTTGTTTACCTTTGAGTAAATCACCTTCAATTAAAACCTGTGGTCCATGACATATTGCGGCTATTAATTTACCTTGTTTCATGGCTTCCCGCACAAAGCAAACTGTGTGACAATTACGCCGCATTTTATCAGGAGCCATACCCCCAGGAATAACCACTGCTGCAAATTCATCAACTATAGCTTCTGTTGTTGTTCCATCAGCTTGTACGCTCAGTTTTCCCCTTTTACCCTTATATTTTTCATTCATCCTTGAACCCAAAACTACTACATCCATTCCCGCTTGTTTGAGTGCGTGACAAGGAATTATAAATTCTAAATCTTCTACTGCTTGTTCAACGAGAATAGCAACTTTTTTCTGACTAGAATGATGATTATTGTTGATCATTGGTTTTCTTTCCCTGGTTAATTATCAAATTAAACTTGTTAAACTTTTCTCATCTATTTGATCTCTAATTACAGCACTTTCTGGTGTAATGAGGTACACTATTGGCGAGCAAGACTTGTACTGAGCTTGTCGAAGTATGCCCACCCCACAAGAGTTTTATGATCGTGTTTTGTAAGTTTTGTACCTCTTATAAATGAAATCTGCTGTAACTGTTATGCTGGCATTTCACTGGTTGATGAAGTGGCAAATAATTCCTCATAATCATGGGTAAAATAAGCATGAAATTTCTTGAATTTCTCTGGAGTTACCGCATTTTGTAAAACCGCAAAAACTGCCCGCACGTGCATTGCTGCTGTAGTTGGTTCTATATTTTCTTTCTGACTAGCACGCTCAATAAACTCTTGCAGATGAAAAGATTGACTAGCTTCTGTTTCTCTACCACGTAAATATTTACCTAATTCTGGTGGTATTTGTGCAGCTAATTCTTGTGCTTCATCCTTAGGAATCAGTTCTCTCACTGTTTCTAATGTCGCACGAGTAGCAACTTCTGCTTCTTCACGGGAATTTGATTGAGCTAGACTTTGTACATGGGTAATAAACTCTGTATATTCCATTTTTTAATCTCCTCTATTTATTAAATCTGAAAATAATTTTTTACCAATTACATTACTAAACTAATTGCTAGTTATAATTGCTAATGATTTACCACCTACTAGATTAATACTTCATAGATTGCTTCACTTCGTTCTCAAGGGATATATTTTTTATAACTAAAGTTATAAATCTTTAGTTAGATAAATATATTTGGTTAAAAGTTATAATGAAAACGTTAAGCATTCAGCCATCAGCCATGTAGCTGAAATATTGAAATACAAAGAGTGAAAATAAACAGATGCAGATAACGTTTCTGAAATTACAATTTCTGAATCTTTGTTATTGCAGCAAAAAGCTGATTACTGATAGCTGAATAATTACTAAAAATGCAGCAAGTGGCTATTATCATGACAAAAAAACGAAAAAAACAGGAAAATAAAACGGATGATTTGCCACAGGGAATTACTGAATCCTATGGTACAGGCGTAAAAAACTTACCGGGATATAATATTGGTGAGCGATCGCTGTGGGAAAATAGACAAGAGTATACAGAAAATAGTCCTGAATTTCCTGCTGAATACCCTATTGCGGGTGATGAAGTTGATAGTTATTGGCAAGATACGGTAGGAGATGAAGCTGTGGGTGGTACTGTTGCTACTCCTGAAAAAAATGTAACGGAGGAATTAGAAACAGCAGTAGGTTTAGAAATGAATGATTATGCTTTTCTTCGCACCAACGATATTTTAGAACATCGTGATGATGCACGTTGGGAACTAGATCCGAAATCTTCTGAAGATTATGAACAACGACGAGATGAAAATAATTCATAATCATTTAGGAGTCAGGAGTCGGAGGAGAATTGAAAAAACGGAATTTTTGCCTTTTTCCCCTGGAAAGGGAAGATTTTAAACCTTTAATAAAAAATTGTCAATTTTCAATTGATAAACAGATAAACACAGAGTAAACACTATGCTTGTTACTCTGTGTTTTTTATTTTGGTGATTGGCGCAGCTGCACCCATCGTCACGCCCTTTGCTTCTTGTCTGCTAATTTAAAGCGATTTAAATTAGTTCTCATCTGTCCTGAGACTGGTTTAAATTTAGGGTTTTTTGATTAGGATTCTGCCTTTTTATAGTGTTTGCCGTCAGTGATTATTTTTTCATATAAATGCCAACATTTGTAGTCACATTTCAAGTTTTATATATCGAATTTTACCATGTAGATTTAATGACCCATACCTCATAAATTACCAGGAACTTCCAATTCAAGCTACAAAACAATCATGTAAATAATATAGCTTGTTTTTAGAGGATGTCTGAAAACTTTTTCGTGTGGGATCCAACATTTGTAGATACCCTTAAATCCCTCTTTTAAAGGGAGACCTTTATTGATTTTCCCCCCTTAATAAGGAACATTGACCTCATCTCAGAAAGGGTAAAGAGTAAAGGTGTTATTACTCCTTACCCTTTCAACCTTATTTGTTACCCAAAAGTTTGAGGTTAAATTTAATTCAACTAATTCAAAAACTGATTAGATGAAATATAATCCTGTTGACAATATTCCTGAGTTGGGGTTACAGAAACCACTTCCACCTCAACAGGTTTTTCTGGTGTGGGGTTAATAATAAATTCACTGGGACCTACATGGGGTTTTTGTGGATTTCCCCAATCATAGGTATAACCTAAACCAGACCAAGGATAATATTCTTTTTTCGCATTGCTGAAAGAATTGGTGTATATTGTCTTAATTACAGGACTGCTATCTGGTACTGGTAAAGGTAAAATATTACAACTAGCATCGTCAATTTCTGGATCAATACATGGTCTGATTAAATCTTCTGCTTTTACCCACATTTCCACAAAATGGGTTTTGCTAGAATATTTGTTTAAAATCAATCCCAAATATTGCTGTAACCTTAGTGAAAGTTCAATTTTATCAGGAATATTGGCATCTATGGCTTGATATTGCTGGCAAAATTCTTTAACTTGTGGTACTGCTGTAAACCATGTTTGATAAGCCAGTTGTTTTTTTGCACCTATTGGCCAATCTACACTGGGGTTACTCACATATCTCCAAGTTGACATTAAATATTCAATTTTGCCATTATTTTCTCTCCATTTAATTCTAGGGTTACTGGGAGATAATGCCCACAGATCACTCACTACTTCATCTGCTAACGGCTGTTTTGCATCTTCAACAGCATCTGCTAATGTCTTGCTCAAAACATTATAAGTTTCTGGTTGATATTGCAATAGATACTCATAAACATTGACAGGTAATTCTGCTTGGGCTAATTGTGCATTTAGTATTTGTGTACTATTGCTTGCAGCTAAAGCCCGCTGTGACCATCCGAATAATAAGAAAACACAACATAATAAGCCTAGCAAAAATCGTTGTTGCCAATTCTTCATGGTAAATAACCTAGTAGTGTTTATTGCTGTTGGAAAGTAATACTAGGTCAGATTTTATAATTATTTTTTACGAAATAACCAACAGTGTTTATTTTTTTTAACTAAAGATTTATGTATAAATAGGTAGGCGTTGAAATTTATCGTTGTGGCAAGGCAGAAGGCAGAAGGCAGGAGGGATGAGGTTTTTATTTTTAGGCATTTTACATTTTGTTACATAACTTGTTTTTTTCATGCCGACTTACTTAAATCCACAGCCTGAAGTACATTAGACATCTCCGAAAATTAAATATGCGTAACCTGAAACCCTTGGTAGGGACAATTCATGAATTGTCCCTACATCTTTTTCGGAGAGGTATCTTAAAGCTGATAGCTGAATACTTACGATTTATCTTCACCAGATTTAGCACAAGTTTTTGTTTTTTAATTCTTCTTATTATTTGGTAATAAAACTTAAAAAAACAACAAAAATTAATTCAAAAAACATTATAAAAATGTTGCATATAGTCTTGTTTGTAACAGTTAATTTATATTTGTTGTCAAAATGGTTTTCTTAGTTAGAAACTAGAAATAGATTTAACAAAGCAATTATTGTTATGAACACTATTTCTAACCTGCAATTAAAACGCTCAACTTGGCAAACCGCCACTCTGTTGACTTTGGGCTTTTGGCTCAGTTCTAGTCTAGTATTAGATTGGGTAATTATGCCTAGTCTTTACATTACTGGCATGATGAAGGAAGCGAATTTTACCACTGCTGGATATGCAATTTTTTGGAATTTTAACCGCTTAGAATTACTAGCTGCTGCTGTTGTCTTGACATCTGTGCTGGTTATTGGCAAGACTAAATCTAATTGGTGTTTGGGAAGTATATTTTTATCTTGCTTGCTGTTAACAATAGCTTTGCTGGATACCTATTTTCTAACTCCGCAAATGTGCGCTTTGGGTAGTGATTTAAGTCTATTTGCTAGTGCAGGTGGTGTTCCCTACAGTATGAATTTACTGCATGGTAGTTACTTTATGATGGAAGTTTTGAAAATATTAGCGTCTGGGGTGCTGTTAAATCGTTGTTGGAAAGAAGCTTAGAGGATGTTTGAAAAGTCAGAAAGGTGGTAAAAAAGCTCTCTCAGTATAAGCTGTGAATAGATAATAGACAGCACCGAGAGAGTGAGATGAGTAAAGCATACCCCAGTAACCTGACCCTTGCCCAATATGAGTTTCTGAGTGACCTGATTCCAGAAGCGAAAACGGGTGGTCGCCCCCGTGAAGTGGATATGTGGGAGGTGCTAAACGCGATTTTCTATATCCTGGTAGAAGGAGTCAGATGGAGAGCATTGCCAGGAGATTTTCCAGCTTGGCAGACAGTTTACACATATTTTCGCAATTGGCGGAAGGACGGAACGACGAAAATTAATTACATTACATAAGGATCATCTTCATCTTGCAATTGATCTATTTTTGTTGACTTAATTCCTGTTAATAAACAAATCAAAGTTACACCCAAAGCATACAAATCTGTAGCATCTGTGGGCTTAAACATTTGCTCAGGGGGAATAAAGCCAGGAGTTCCTTTAAAGACACTACTTCCAGCCACATCATGACTACCAATACGAGCAAAACCAAAGTCAATTAAATAAACATTGATGTGTTCATCTACTAAAATGTTTTCTGGTTTGATATCTCGATGAATTACCGACGGAATCCGATTTTGTAAATATACCAGAATTTCTAAAACTTTAACTGCAATTTGTTTAATTTCTTCTGGTGAAAAACTACGAGTTTCCGCTAAATTTGGAGCATCAATATATTCTTGAACTAGACAAAAACCATCAGATGTTTCAAAAGAACTTAAATAACTAGGAATACCAGGATGTTTTAATCCTTTAAGTACCTGTATTTCCCGTTCGTGTGCTTCTGAACCAGACCAACTTGAACCCGCTTGAGCAAAACAAAATTGTTTGATTACTTCTTGTCGCCCTGTGTTAATATTTGTTGCTAACCAACTAATTCTGCCACCTTCTCTGTTACGCCCTAGTTCTTTAATAACTTGATAACCTTGTGCTTGGAAATCAGGGTAAATGCTCATATTTAGACAGACGGAAGTATGATATTTTATTTATATTTTCATAGTGTAGCATAAAGGACAGGGTAGAATAAACTTCTTAGTTTTATTTAGTTAGCGATCGCCCTTTTTCCTCAACAAGTGATCGCTATCCTAAAATTAAATCAATAATCACTTTCAAGGAGAAAAGATCATGAAATGGCGTGTTGTACTAGAAACAGATCCAGAAACGGGAGATTGGTCTGTTTGGTGTCCAGAATTACCAGGTTGTGTTTCCGCAGGAGAAACTGAAGCAGAAGCATTACAAAATATTTGTGAAGCGATCGCACTCTATCTTGAACCAGATCCCATTGAATTAAAATCAGGAGCAATTTTGCGGGAGGTTTTGGTCGGATGACCCGCAACCGTCGCATGAATGCAGATGAAGTTGAACGTATTTTGCAGCGTTATGGATTTGAATTGATTTCTCAAAAGGGTAGTCATCGCAAGTGGAGAAATCTTGATCGCCAACTACAAGTAATTGTGCCTTATCATAAGGGACGTGATTTACCTATGGGTACATTACGCAACATTATGACTGGTGCTGATATTCCAGAAAGTGAATGGAAAACTGAATGATTTAATTAATGTGATCGCCCTTTTTTTAGTTTCTCCTCAACAAGCGATCGCAAAGCACCCCCTAAAAATCCCTATCTTAAACCAGCCATTTCTGACTAACTTATCCTACAATTATAAACATCCAAACGAAAGTAACATTATGAATTATCAAGATATTATTACGATTGAACCGGGAAAACGCAGTGGTAAACCTTGTATTCGCGGAATGCGGATCACGGTGTATGATATTCTAGAATATTTAGCAGGTGGAATGACAGAAGCAGAAATTATTGAAGACTTTTCAGAACTGACATCTGAAGATATTAAAGCTTGTCTTGCTTTTGCTGCTGATCGAGAGAAAAAGTTATTTGTTGCATCTATATGAAACTGCTATTAGACGAAAATTTATCAGATCGGATTGTTGATAAAATTATTGATCTATATCCTGATTCTCAGCACGTTAAGACTTTAGGACTTATAAATACTGATGATGCTATTATCTGGGAATTTGCCAAAACGAATAATTTTGTGATTATTTCCAAAGATTCTGACTTTCATCAACGCAGTTTACTTTATGATCATCCACCTAAATTTATTTATCTGCGTATTGGTAATAGTCCCACATCAAAGATTGTGCAGATTTTAAGACATAATTTTACCACGATTACTCACTTTTATAATAGTAGTACAGAAAGTATTTTGGTATTAACTTGATTATCTTACCAGATATTCAAGTGAGATCGCCCTCCTCTTCCTCTCTGCGTCTCTGCGCCTCTGCGTGAGAAAATAAAAACATCTACCACCCATAAAAAACCATGATACAAACTCAAGAAAAACCCCAAATAGACTGGAAACCCATCATCAAAAAATTCATCGCTGTACTTGGTGAAAAAGGCGTAGTTCAACGCAAAGAAGAACTATTAACCTACGAATGTGACGGTTTAACCAGCTACCGTCAACAACCCGCAGTAGCAGTATTACCCCGCACTACCGAACAAGTAGCAGAAATTGTCAAAATATGTAATCAATATTCTGTCCCTTTCATCGCTAGAGGTTCAGGAACAGGTTTATCAGGTGGTGCATTACCCGTTGAAGATTCGGTTTTAATTGTCACTTCTTTAATGCGGCAAATTCTCAAAATTGATTTAGAAAATCAGCGTGTAGTTGTGCAACCAGGAATTATTAATAGTTGGGTAACACAAGCGGTTAGCGGTGCAGGTTTTTATTTTGCACCGGACCCTTCTAGTCAAATTATTTGTTCTATTGGTGGCAATATTGCTGAAAATTCTGGGGGTGTACATTGTTTAAAATATGGTGTGACAACTAATCATGTTTTAGGTTTAAAAATCGTCCTTCCTGATGGTTCAATTGTGGATGTCGGTGGACAAATTCCCGAAATGCCAGGTTATGATTTAACAGGTGTTTTTGTGGGTTCAGAAGGAACTTTAGGAATTGCGACGGAAATAACTTTAAAAATACTCAAAACTGCTGAATCAATTTGTGTTTTATTAGCAGATTTTACCAGTGTGGAAGCTGCTGCTGCAAGTGTTTCTGATATTATCAGCGCGGGGATTATTCCTGGTGGCATGGAAATGATGGATAATATTAGTATTAACGCCGTTGAAGATGTGGTTGCTACTAATTGTTATCCCCGTGATGCGACGGCAATTTTGTTAGTAGAAATTGATGGTTTAGAAATAGAAGTTGCAGAGAATAAAAAAAGAGTTGCTGATATTTGTTTAAAAAATGGAGCGAGAAATATTACTTCTGCATCTGACCCAGAAACGCGGTTAAAATTGTGGAAAGGCAGAAAAGCGGCTTTTGCTGCTGCTGGTCATGTTAGCCCTGATTATTATGTCCAAGATGGGGTAATTCCCCGGACTCAATTACCTTATGTTTTGAAAGAAATTGAGGCTTTAAGTGCAAAACATGGTTATAGAATTGCTAATGTGTTTCATGCGGGAGATGGTAATTTACATCCTTTGATTTTGTTTGATAATTCTATTACTGGGGAATTGGAAAAAGTGGAAGAAGTGGGGGGAGAAATTCTCAAACTTTGTGTTAAAGTTGGTGGTAGTATTTCTGGTGAACATGGCATTGGTGCGGATAAAAAATGTTATATGCCAGATATGTTTAGTGATACAGATTTAGAAACTATGCAATGGGTAAGGCAAGTTTTTAATCCTCAAGGTTTGGCTAATCCTGGTAAAATGTTTCCTACACCCCGCACTTGTGGAGAAGCTGCAAAAGCATCACCTCAAAAGTTTGCTAATGTAGAAAGGTTTTAATTTGATGGTAAACTAGGTTTGAGATCCCCGACCTCTAACAACAATTAATAATTTGTTGAAAATATCAATAAAGAATTCGGGGATCTGATATTTCACTCATCACTCCTTCAATAAAATGATTAAACTCGATCAGTTTTTAAAGTTTGTCGGTATTTCCTCCACCGGAGGTCAAGCTAAGATTATGATTGTTAATAGTGAGGTGAAAGTTAATGGTGAGGTGGAAACTCGACGGGGGCGGAAATTATCAGAAGATGATATTGTAACAGTCACAGGGAAAACATTTAAAGTAGGGGATATCATTTCCTAACGATAAACATAACACAATAGCACTTGCTTGTATTTGTCAAGCAGCTTATTGGATCAACATCAATACAATATATAAGAAATTTTTTTGGCAAAATGCACCTATTGATCATTAATTTGTTGTATCCTAGTTTTCCCAAGGTAATTTTGTGCAATTCAACTTCATCAAAGCTTGTTGCGGATCTTTCAAAACTTTATTGAAAGACTATCCTAGTCTGTCTGAAAATCAATGATAGGATTCTCAAACTGCTGTATGAAGTTTTCAAAACTTTCATTTCAATGGATCAAATATGAAACTAATTAAAAAATCTGAAAAGTTACTTCTCGATAAAATCAAAAGTATGGAGTCAGAAGAGGAAAATCTTCAGACTGAGATTACTGATGATGTAGAAAATGTAGTTGAGGAGAGAAGAGTAATTGATATACAAAATCAACTTCCTGATTATATTCCTGTGCGGGATAATCCCATAGTTCATTCTGTTGGTAACACAGGATGGCAGGTTTCTGAGATTTGGAAGGAGATTAGATTGGATAGTTTTTGCAATAGTTAGTCAAGTAGGGTTTGCTGAAAAAGTCGAAAAAACCTTGAGGAGAATTGAGTGGGGAGTCAGGCAGCAATAAATATAAGATTTTATTGTCTAAACTTCACTAAATAATCAATTTCACTAATCAACCAAGGGAAAAAAGACGTAATTGTGAAAAATTGACAAAAAAATCCCCAAAAAAGCCTTGATAACAGGGTAGAAAGGTTCATGACTAAAAAAGAAATAGCAATAGAACCCACATTCCGCACCCTAAACTGTCACACAACGAAAAATGGTCGTTTGGGGATTTGAGATTAGCGAACTGCTTGCAGCAGCGCTT
Source organism: Sphaerospermopsis sp. LEGE 08334 (assembly GCF_015207205.1). Lineage (NCBI taxonomy): Bacteria > Bacillati > Cyanobacteriota > Cyanophyceae > Nostocales > Aphanizomenonaceae > Sphaerospermopsis > Sphaerospermopsis sp. LEGE 08334. The sequence continues at coordinate 64,557 of NZ_JADEXH010000036.1, forward strand.
CGCTATCGCCACCTAAGATTTAGACCATTTTGTATCAAAATTATCATCAAATGTATTCAAAAATCCGAAATTACCGATTGTAACACTGGGGGTGCGGAATGTGGGTTAAATAAAGTGTACCTCACTACACTGGGAAGTGCTGTATATAAAAAAGAAGATGCCCGATTTATCTAAAGGGTATCTCAGACTTGTGAAAAGTCAAAAATCAAAAATGACTGCTATGGTTTTTTTATCAAAAGTAAAATGATCAGTAGTCAAACTGGTGGTATCAATTCCCCTCAAGATGGCAATAGTTGTATTACCTATCATAATACTATTACCACTCAAGGTCAGATCATTAAAACCAAAATTAGCACCTTGACCAGCAATACCTAAAACATCTGTACCCATGCTAAAGTCAAGGATAGTATTTGCAGCAGTAGGTAATTCAACATTCACGATCCAGAATTGGTCAGCACCAGCGCCACCAGCAATTAAATTACCGCCACCCTCTTGGACATAGAATTGATCATTACCTTCACCACCTAAAGCACGACCATTAGCACCCAAGTAGAAGATATCATTTCCAATACCACCAGAGAGACGGTAGCCAGTAGCATCTGTAGCATCTAGTTTATCATCACCACTGCCCCCAAAAGCGCGATCGCCATTACTTCCAAAGATTGTATCATTACCACTACCTGTAAAGATGCGGTTGTCACCAGTTAAACTACCACCAGATGGAATATCTACTTCATCATTTCCAGCACCAGTGAAAACTATGTCTTTTATCCCGTCTAAATCTCTTGGGGAAATGAGTTGATCACCATTAGGTGTACCGAAAACTAAGTTTTGAGGGTTGGGTGTTTCATTAAGGTCATTAACAGTAACAACAAAAGTTTTCTCAAATTCTAGTCCCCCCTGGTCAGTCGTTTTTACCCGAATACTGTAACTATTCTTGGTTTCAAAATCAGGAGAATTATTAATCTGTAATTGATTCCCCACAATCGAGAATGCAGTATTATCTGTATCTCCTATTCCTGCAACTAAGCTATAGGTAAAGGTATTGCCAGCATCGGGGTCAGTGCTAGAAAATGTCCCAATCACTGTATTGGAACCAACATTTTCATTTACTGTTGTCGCACTTAAAGCTACATCCGTTGGTGTTTCATT
>NZ_JADEXH010000037.1:0-62123 GCF_015207205.1 Sphaerospermopsis sp. LEGE 08334
CTAATTTTGTTTCTCCTCGTACACCTTTGGAAGCTCAGTTGGTGCAAATTTGGAGTGAAGTTCTAGCTACTGAGCGCATTGGTGTAAATGACAACTTCTTTGAATTGGGAGGACATTCTTTATTAGCAACTCAAGTGATATCGCGGATTAACTCAACTTTGGGATTTGGTATTTCTGTGCAGAAGATGTTTGAGTGTCCCACCGTCGAGGAGATCGCATCTTATTTGGAAGTGATGAATTGGGCTTCAGACGATGCTGCCCTACCTAATAACAGTGGTGAATTAGTGGAGTTCTAAGCAATGCAAAGCACGTTTGAATTTATTTGTCAACTCAAGGAATTAAAAATTAATCTAGAGACGGAAGGCGATCGCCTTCGTTGTCATGCCCCTGAAGGTGCTTTAACTCCTACACTGCGCCAAGAAATCGCTAAACGCAAAACAGAAATTATTTCCCTCTTACAAGAAGCAAAGCAAATCAAAGTCTCGGAGCAGTTGTCCATTCAACCAGTACCACGAGATAGAGATATACCAATGTCCTTTGCCCAACAGCGTTTGTGGTTCTTAGACCAATTTGAGCCTAACAGTGTGGTATACAATATGCCCACAGCTTTACATTTGCGAGGAAAGTTGCACTCTTACGCATTAGAGCAAAGTTTACAAACAATTATTCATCGTCACGAAGCCTTACGAACTAATTTCACCACCATTGATGGACAACCAACTCAAGTTATTAGGGAACAGGGAATAGGGAACAGGGAACAGGGAATAGTATCAATTGTTGACTTACAGCACTTACCCAAAACAGAACAAGAAATAGCTGTAGAACAATTAGCGCAACAACAAATGATGAAAGCATTTGATTTGAAAACAGAAGCGTTAATTAGAGTGCAGTTAATATTGTTGAACGAGACAGAGCAAGTATTGTTAGTGTGTATGCACCACATTGTTTCCGATGGTTGGTCAATGGGTGTGTTTGTCCAAGAACTCACACAGCTATATAATGCTTATTCTCAAAATCAACCTTCATCTTTAACACCCCTACCAATTCAGTACGCTGATTTTGCAATTTGGCAAAGACAATGGTTACAAGGGGATGTATTACAAAATCAATTAACATACTGGCAAGAACAACTTAAAGACGCACCAACCTTATTATCATTACCCACAGACCGCCCCAGACCTGCTGTACAGACTGTAGTTGGTGCAACTCATGAATTTGCCTTGTCAGTTGAGTTAACTGATAAATTGATCAAACTCAGTCAAAATCAAGGTTGTACCCTATTTATGACCTTGTTGGCTGCTTATGACACATTGCTGTATCGCTACACAGGACAATCAGATATTTTAGTAGGTTCACCTATTGCTAACCGCGATCGCTCAGAAGTAGAAGGGTTAATTGGCTTTTTTGTCAATACTTTGGTGATGCGTACCAACTTGGCAGGTAATCCCAGTTTTAGTGAATTGCTGACTCGTGTGCGGGAAATGGCTTTAGGTGCTTATGCTCATCAACATTTGCCCTTTGAAATGCTAGTGGAAGCATTGCAACCAGAACGGGATTTATCCCATAGTCCACTATTCCAAGTCATGTTTAATCTGCAAAATGCTCCTGAATCTGAGTTGGAGTTCAATGGGTTAGCCGTTAGTTCAGTGCCATTTAAAGGTGTAACCTCTGCATTTGATATAAACTTATTTATGCAGAATACTGCTACTTCGACTACGCTCAGTACAGGTAACGGAATGGTAGGATTATGGGAATACAATACTGATTTATTTGACCATAGCACCATTGAAGCTATAACAAGTCATTTTATTACTTTGCTAGAAGCAGTAGTAAATAATCCCCAAGAACGCATTGACCAGTTGCCTATATTAACAGCAGATGAAAAACACCAGCTATTAATAGAGTGGAATGATACTCAAGCTGATTATCCTGTAGGTAAATGTCTTCATCAATTATTTGAGGAACAGGCAGAACTTACACCGGATGCTGTAGCAGTGGTGTTTGATAATCAACAGTTGACTTATCAACAGTTAAACACCCAAGCGAATCAATTAGCGCACTATTTACAATCTCTGGGTGTGGGTTCAGAGGTTTTGGTGGGAATTTATTTAGAGCGTTCCTTATCCATGACTGTAGCACTGTTAGCAGTCCTCAAAGCTGGTGGTGGTTATGTTCCCCTAGATGTTGATTATCCCCAACAGCGATTAACTTACATCTCCCAAGATTCACAAATTTCTGTACTGATCACACAAGAAAGTTTACTCAATTCCTTGCCAGTGGAAGGGGTAAAAGTTATTGTCTTAGATCAAGAATGTGAAGTATTCAATTCTCACAGTCCAGAAAATCCGGTCAGTGAAGTAGTAGCGGAAAACTTGGCTTGTGTATTATATACTTCTGGTTCTACTGGCAATCCCAAAGGTGTGATGTTAACTCATGGAGCTTTGGTAAATCATAGCAGTGCCATTAGTGAAGCATTTGGTTTGACAAGTAGCGATCGTGTTTTACAATTTGCAGCTTTCGGTTTTGATGTCGCACTGGAAGAAATGTTCCCCACTTGGTTCAAAGGTGGAACAGTAGTATTAAGACCAACACAAATGTTTTCTTCCTTTGCCAATTTTGCTCAGTTTATAGAACAACAACAACTGAGCGTTTTAACTTTGACTTCCGCTTATTGGCATGAATGGATGGTAGCACTGTCTCAATCATACTCCACCGTACCCCAAAGTTTACGTTTATTGACTGTGGGTGGAGATACACTTTTACCGGAAACAGTGGCTATGTGGCAGAAATTTGTAGGTGATAGAATAACTTGTTTAAATGCCTACGGTCCCACGGAAGCCTCGGTGACAGCGATCGTCTATGACGTGCAAAATTACCAACCAGAAAAAACCAATACAGTCCTTATTGGTCGTCCTGTTGCTAATACAGAAATTTACATTCTTGACTCTAATCTGCAACCAGTCCCAATTGGAGTAAAAGGTGAATTGTACATTGGTGGTGAGCGTTTAGCACGGGGTTATCTCAACCGTCCAGAATTAACACAAGAGAAATTTATTGCTCATCCCTTTAATCATCCAAAATCTCAAATCCAAAATCCAAAATTATATAAAACAGGGGATTTAGCACGTTATTTACCCGACGGTAACATTGAGTTTATCGGACGTATTGATGATGTAGTGAAAATCAGAGGTTTTCGTGTTGCACTGGGAGAAATCGAAAGTCTATTAGTTCAGCATCCTGATGTAATTTGCCAGGTGGTAATGCTCAGAGAAGATCAACCAGGACATAAACAATTGGTTGCTTATGTTGTCTCTGATAATCCATCCTTAACCCAAAATGAATTACAAAGCTTCTTGAAACAAAAGCTGCCAAATTATATGATTCCTACGGCTTTTGTCATGATGGAAGCACTGCCAGTCACAACTAATGGGAAAGTAGACCGTCGCGCCTTACCTGCACCTAGCCAAGAGATTGACTTGACTAACTTTGTTTTACCCACTACTCACACACAAAAATTGATAGCAGATATTTGGAGTAGTGTTTTAGGTACAACACAGTTAGGCATTCATAACAACTTTTTTGACATGGGGGGCAATTCTTTACGCGCTATGCAAGTGATGTCTTTGTTAAGAGAGACTTTGCAAATAGATTTACCCCTACGTTATTTGTTTGAAAACCCCACAGTCGCAGAACTGGCTGCCGGGTTAGTAGAGACGTTGTATACAACCTCTCTAGCAACAAACCAGACGGATACCATTACCACCTCTAACCTAGATTTAAAAGCAGAAGCAGTTTTAGATCCCAGCATTCAAATCCGTAAAGACTTTATATATAACGTCTCTACAGAGTACAACAACAAACCTCAAGGAATCTTTTTAACGGGAGTGACGGGTTTTCTGGGTAGTCATTTACTTTATGAACTTCTGCAACACACCCAAGCTAATATTTATTGCTTGATTCGTGCTACAGATATTGAACAGGCACGACAAAAGCTACAAAATCAACTCCAATTGTACAAACTCTGGTCAGGAGTTGACAGAAAACGTATTATTCCTGTGGTTGGAGATTTAGGGAAAAAATATTTAGGTCTTTCCACATCAGAGTTTCAAAAGTTAGCAAGTCAGATAGATGTTATCTATCATTGTGGTGCTTGGATTAATGTTATTTATCCTTACTCTGTTTTAAAACCTGCTAATGTGTTGGGAACTCAAGAGATAATTCGGTTAGCCTGTGAGATCAAAGTTAAACCTTTACATTACATTTCAACTACATCCGTTTTGTCAGCAGCTACTCCTAATGAAGCAGGATTAATTTTAGAGTCTGATCTTCTTGATCAATATCAAGTGTTAGAAAATGGCTATGTTCAAAGTAAGTGGGTAGCAGAGAAATTAGTCATGCAAGCTCGTGATTTAGGTCTACCTGTGGCTATTTATCGAGCATCAAGGATTACGGGAAGTACCCAGACAGGTATTAGTAACACAGATGATTTATTTTGCAGGTTAGTCAAAGGTTGTTTAGAAACCAGAATATTTCCTGATGTGCAGATGGAGGATAATTTGACTCCTGTGGACTATGTGAGTAAGATGATAGTTTATCTGTCAAAACAAACAGAATCTTTAGGACAAGCATTTCACCTAGTTAATCCTGAATCTACTAGTATCCGAAATTTGTTTAATTTGATTCTGTCTTTAGGATACCCTGTACAGATGATTCCTGTAGAGCGATGGCATTCAGAGATTTTTCTTAACAGTCAAGTGTGTGATACGGATAATTTAAGAGTTGTGTCTCATGTCATCCCCAAAACGGCGCTAGAAAATGGTTCTGAACCGTTGACTGACTATCAAAACATGGTCAATGGGCTAAGGAATGCTGGTATTATGTATCCTGTATTGGATCAAGATTTATTGAGGACTTATATTTCCTATTTCATCAGTAGCGGTTTTATAGATGAACGATTGCTACAAAAACAGGTGATTTTTGGCAATACCTAGTTTTGAATAAATCTGGTAATTGGTAATGGGTAATTGGTGATTGGTGATTGGTTATTTTAAACAACCAACAACTGACCACCAACAACTGACAACTGACAAGCAACAACTGACAACTATGCCAACTCAAGTTCAATCTGAACCTTCCACAAATCCTTTTGCAGCTTTGACTCAATTTTGGAAAAATGTTCAATCTATTGCCGAACCTTATTGGTATCCAAATACCTCAAGGGAAAGAGCATTTTCAGACGTGATTCGTTCCTGGGGAATGCTTATTCTATTGATAATACTTATAATTGGACTTGTTAGTTTAAATGTATTTAGTAATTTTCTTTATCGCTACATAGTTGATATTACTATTACAGGAAAAGATGTTTCTCAGTTTTTTAATATTGTATTTACTTATGCTATAACCCTAGCATTTGTAACAGCATTGGTAGGGTTTTCTAAGTTTGTCAGAAGGCAAATCGTCCTAGAGTGGTATGAATGGTTAAATAATCACATTCTGGCAAAATATTTACATGAAAGAGCATACTACAAAATCAATTTTAACTCTGATATTGATAATCCTGATCAACGCATCACCCAAGAAATTGAACCTGTTATAAATAATGCTTTGACTTTTTCAACTACCTTACTAGAAAAAATACTGGAAATCGCAGCTTATATTATAATTATTTGGTCAATTTCCAAGCAAGTTGCAATTATTTTAGTAATTTATACTCTTTTGGGTAATGTAGTTGCTTTCTATTTGAATCAAGAAATAAATAAAGTTAATCAAGAGGAACTGGAATCTAAGGCTGATTATAACTATTGTTTAACTCATGTTAGGGTTCATGCTGAATCTATAGCTTTTTTTCGGGGAGAAAAACAAGAGTCAAATATTATTGGTAAAAGATTTGATGAGTTAATCAAGATTGCTAAAAGGAAAATTAGCTGGGAAAGAAATCAAGACTTTTTTAATAGAGGATATCAAGCTGTAATTGAGGTATTTCCATTTTTAATATTGGGTCCTTTATATATTTCAAATCATTTGGATTTTGGAGAAATTAGTCAAGCTTCTTTGTGTGCTTATCTTTTTGCTAATGCTCTAGCAGAATTAATTAATGAGTTTGGAATTTCAGGGAAGTTTTCTGTTTATGTTGAGCGGTTATCTAATTTTTCTTTTGCTTTGGAAGCAGTTACTAAACAACCGGAAAATGCCAATACTATTAAAACAGTAGAAGATAATTATATTAGTTTTGATCAAGTAACTTTACAAACTCCCGATTATGAAAGGGTAATTGTGGAAGATTTATCACTTTCTGTACAACCGGGAGAAGGTTTATTAATTGTTGGTCCGAGTGGTAGGGGTAAAAGTTCTTTACTGAGGGCGATCGCAGGTTTGTGGAACTCAGGAACAGGTCGTTTAGTGCGGCCTGCTTTAGAAGAAGTGTTATTTTTACCTCAACGTCCTTATATTATTTTAGGAACTTTGCGGGAACAGTTACTTTATCCACACACAGAACGAATAGTCAGCGATCGCGCACTCAAAGAAGTTTTAAAACAAGTTAATCTGGATAGTTTATTAAGTCGAGTAGATGGTTTTGACACTGAAGTTCCTTGGGAAAATATATTATCTTTAGGAGAACAACAACGTTTAGCATTTGCCAGATTGTTAGTTACTCAACCGGATTTCACTATCTTAGATGAAGCTACCAGTGCTTTAGATTTAAATAATGAAAGTAATTTATATCAAAAATTACAAGAAACCAAAACAACATTTATCAGTGTCGGACATCGAGAAAGCTTATTTGATTATCATCAATGGGTTTTAGAACTTTCTCAAGATTCTAGTTGGCAACTTTTAACTGTGCAGGATTATCAACGTCAGAAATTCCAATCTGCTGTTATCAATGTGGCTGAAAAAGCTGAAATTACAATAGATAATTTTGCCTATAATCAATCTCCTAATCAGTCAGAAATAGCAACACCAAAAATAGCCAACCTAGCAACCCAAGTAAGTGTTATTACCAGACTTTCTCATCAAGAAATGCAGAAATTAACAGATTATTCACTGGGGACTGTGAGAACTAAAGCTAGTAAAGGTCTAGTTATTACAACTAAGGATGGTTCTACCTACAGCTATAATAAAGACCCCAATGTTTTGAAATGGGTGCGCGTTTAGGGTGAAACAAGTTATATCAATTCCGGGTAATCACTGATGAATAAGTTGTTGGTTTTTGGTTAATAAATGCCTTTTCCCAATTACCAATTACCCATTACCAATTACCAGCCCCAACAGATATGATAAGTATTCAACAGAACATGATATTACAATGTTTTTGTTTTTGGGTTGTAGATTTTGTGAGGATACTTATTTTCAAAATAGGTAATAGCAACTTCACCCAATGCTTTAACTGCGGCCGCTCCTATTGCGGGTTGAATCACTGAGCCAATACCAGGAATCAACCCTGCTATAATACTGCCCATATTAAACAAAAATTGTCCCCCACCCACGCCTATAATTGCTGCGGCCATTGCTCCAGCACCACTAGCAGGTATCAAATTCACATCATAAATTTGAGCAATTCTAGTAACTACAGCATACTGTACACCAGCTAAACTGGTTTGAAAAGCGATCGCACCAAGAGGAGAAATTCCTCCAGTGAGTCCTGCTGTTGCTCCTGCTCCCATCATTAACCAAAGTTCATCTCTAGCTTGATCACGACAATATTTCTTCATAGGATCGGCAATTTCATCAAAAATATTTCTTGGATCATTAGGTTTTCAAACCTTTTATTGATGATATTCAAAAATTTTTAAACAAAATCTATCCCAGGGTATTGATGGAAAGCTATTAAATTCCACGTAAGTATTCAGTAATCAGTAATCAGCTATTTTCTAGACAAAGACTGAATTACAGCGATTTTAAGGTAAATGAACCACATTTTTTAATCTCACGCAAAGACGCAAAGGCGCAAAGGAAGAAAGGAAGATAACAAGAAAGATGTGGTACAAATACATGAAAACTGCTGTAATAAGGATGCTCCCGTTTTGTCAAATTACACATTATTTTTTCCTCTTGTGAGAAATCCGGGTTTAGCTGTACAATATTGAGAAAAGGTGATTGGTGATTGGTGACTGGTGATTGGGTAAAAATAACTAATAACTACTAACTAATGGGGAGCATTCCAATTTTGCAAAAATAACCGCAGCAACACCAAAAACTCTCTTCTTCCTTCTTACCTTCGTGTCCTTCGCTCCTACCCTTCGGGAACACCTTCGGTGAACGTGGTTCGTTCATTTCACGTCTTGAACTCCAACAAAAAATAAACTTACTTACACATTTGGGATGCTCCTAACTAATATCTAATATCTAATATCTAATATCTAATATCTAAAATGACACCGATTGAATTATTAATTTTAGCATTTGCAGGAATTATAGCTGGGATTTTGGCAGGTTTTTTAGGAATTGGTGGAGGTACAGTTTTAGTACCTTTATTAATTAGCTTAGGAAACGAATCTATCCAAGCAGTAGCTACCAGTAGTTTATCAATTGTCATTACCGCATCTGCTGGAAGTATTCAGAATTGGCGCATGGGTTATCTGGATATCAACAATGTTTTAAGTATGGCTTTACCAGCCTTAATAACTGCTCAAATCGGTGTTTTCTTCGCTAATTTATTTCCTGAATATTTGTTATTATTTACCTTTGGATTATTATTAATTTCCAACATTTATTTAGTTGAGCTTAGAAAAAAAATAGTTGCTAGAAAAAATCAAGAATTTGTAGAAGAAAATAACGAAAATAACGAAAATAATGTGAATAAAATTCAAGATTTATGGCATAAAATCTTAACAGGAGGTGCAGGTGGTTTATTAGCAGGTTTATTTGGAGTTGGTGGGGGGATAATTATGGTCCCTTTGCAAATTGTCTTATTAAATGAAAATATTAAAAAAGCTATTCAAACGAGTTTAGGAGTCATAGTCATTACCGCTATTTCTGCAACTGCTGGCCATGCTTATTCAGGTAATGTTTTGTGGTTAACTGGCGCAATTTTAGGTTTTGGTGGTTTATTAGGAGTACAATTTAGTACACGGTTTTTACCAAAATTACCAGATAAAGTAGTGAGTTTAGCTTTTAGAAGTTTGTTGGCTATTTTATCTATTTATATATTTTGGAAAGCTTGGCAAAGTTACTAACTTTGATGTAAGCATTTAGCCGTCAGCTATCAGCTTTCAAGACTAAAATATACACAATGATCACAAATGCACAGAGTGTAAACCTGAAAAGCTTTTAGCACTGTCACCTGTTACCTGTCACCTAATATACTTAAAAATGCCAAAATTTCAGGTTCAGGACAAATGTTACCGATTGCTACTACACTAATTATGGAATATGAAGAATAATTAAGAGAAAATAGTGTTAGCAAAAATATGATGATTTTGGCTCAAAGTTTAACAATTGATTGGATTTTAGTAAATAACTGCATCAAGTTCGTTCTTTGGGGTGTTTTCTCCATCTTACTTGCGGAAATAATTAGAGATAGTTATCATGTTTTGTGTCATCAAGTCACCTGGTTGGCAAAATGGCATAATAAACATCATGCAGCTTACCGTCGAGATTTAACATTAGTTTCTCAACAAGCTTACTTAGATTCCCAGTTGTATCACGACATAGTTGAGTCAATTATACTGCTAGTTTTATTAATCACAGTTGCTTTAGTTTTCAGACAATGGGGTTTATGGTTGGGTGTTGCTTATGGTGGAACTTTTTTATATGGTGCATCTTTGCGATATTTCCAAGGTACAATAGACACAGATTACAATCATTTACCAGGACCATTAGCAGCAACTCCTTCTGTGTGGTTTGTGAATAGAACATATCATTGGCGACATCATTTTGATGATGTAAATGCTTATTATAGTGGTGTATTTTCTCTTGTGGATAAAATATTAGGAACAGGACTTTCTTTAAAAGGTAAAACCGTTGCTGTAACTGGCGCTTCTGGTGCTTTAGGAAAAGCATTAACCGCAGAATTAATCAAGCATAAAGCCAAAGTTATTGCTTTAACAACTAACCCAGATAAAATAGAGGAACAAACTGGTTTAAAAGTGATGTTTTGGGAATTGGGAAATGAAGAAGAATTAAAAGCCAACTTGCAAAAAGTTGATATTTTAATTATCAATCATGGGGTGAATGTTTATGGCGATCGCACATCCACAGCAATTCACAATTCCTATCAAGTTAACACTTTTTCCGCGTTGCGGTTAATAGATATCTTTTCTGCAACTGTCACTGGACCAGATGCTAAAGCGACTAAAGAAATTTGGGTAAACACATCAGAAGCAGAAGTTTCACCAGCTTTAAGTCCATTATATGAAATCAGCAAAAGGGCGTTAGGTGATATCATTACCCTCAAACGTTTGGATGGAATTTGTGTAATTAGAAAATTGATTTTAGGACCATTCAAAAGTCAACTTAATCCCTTCGGTGTGATGTCAGCAAATCAAGTTGCACAGGGAATTTTGTTTTTAGCAAAACGGGATTTTAGAAATATTATTGTCACAGTCAACCCACTAACTTATTTACTATTCCCCATCAAAGAATTTACTACATGGTTGTACTATCGTGTTTTTAGTCAGAAGTAATAAGTAGGGTTTGCTGAAAAAGTCTTTTCGTGGAGACAGGGAACAAGGAACAGGGAACAGTTTTTCTCGTTTCCAGTCTCTGACTGGGAATGCAATTATAGAGTCTCCGAATCTAAATTTTACTACAAAAGGGACAGTCTTTAATCCCACATTCCCATCAAAATATTTCAATACAAGATCCCCTAATTCTTTTTTCATCTTGGTTATAAACGATGAATTAGTTTAATAAGTCGGGGATCTGAGTTTTATTAATTCCGATTCAATTACAATTCTTATAGTTGAAATTGGCTAAGTAACCAAGCACAAACTTCAGATTGACTGCTTTCACGACTACGACGTAAAGCTGTTTCTAAAACTGCAATTTTTAACCCAGGTAAAACCCGTGATTCTTGAATACGTTTACTACCTTGGTTGATCATACTATAGGCGATAATTTGGGTGTTTTGTACATCTATCACCCAGTATTCAGCAACACCTAATTCTTCGTAAAGACTACGCTTTGTTCCTAAGTCATCTAATAAAGATGTTTTAGCAATTTCAATGACTAAATCTGGTGCTGGGTAGTGATCTAAATTAACAATTCCTGTACCTGTGGGGATAGTTTGGGCGCGTTCTTGGAGATAATAAGCTACATCAGGTTGACAGTCTTGAATACCTTGTTTACGAAAGGTTGTGGTATCTAAACCTGTAGCTAAAATTCCTTTAATAGTGGCGAATAGAGTGACAGCAAAAATAATTATTACATGATCTTTTCCATGATCAAAACTAACTGGTGGCATTTCTAGCCTCATGTATCCTTTATAATAGTAACTTTTTCCCGGTTTATTAAGTAAGTTGGTGGTTATTTGTTCATACTCATTCCAAGAAGTATAAATCCATGTATCTGTAGGTATTTGAGTTTGTAAATTACTCATTTTCTCAGTCTCCTGAGTAGATAAATATTTGAATATTTGAATGGTAAGATACCCAACTTCTGACATTAATTGATGATTTCTGGAAACGATGAAAATAGAAGTCGGGGATCTGAATAAAATGTTGGGTTTCCTTGCGTCAACCCAACCTACTAATACTAATTAGAATTTACCTGCAAACACTCTTTCTGCTGGTCCTGTCATATAGATTTTATTGTCAATTTCTGACCATTCAATTTCTAACTCTCCTCCTGGTAATTCTATCGTTGCAGCGCGATCGCATTTATCATTCAATACCCCAGCAACTAAAGACGCACAAGCACCAGTACCGCAAGCTAAGGTAATACCCGCACCTCTTTCCCATACCCGCATTTTTAAATAATTACGGTTGACAATTTGGATAAATTCTGTGTTAGTTCTTTGAGGGAAAACGGAATGATGTTCAAATTTGGGTCCAATAGTTTCCAGGGGAATAGCTGCTACATCATCTACAAAGATTATACAGTGAGGATTTCCCATACTCACACAGGTAACATTCCAAGTATGATCCGCAACTTCCAAAGGTACATTAATTACCTTACTGTCAGTAGGTGCAAGGGTGGTAGGAATTTCCTGCGCTAATAAGCGAGGTTGACCCATATCTACTTTTACTTGCCCATCATCTGTAAGTTGAGGAGTAATGACACCAGCTAAAGTATGAATAGTGTAAAAATCTTTAGTGCGGGATATACCTTCCAACTCAGTGAGGAAAACAGCTAAACAGCGAATACCGTTACCACACATTTCCGGTTCTGAACCATCAGAATTAAAAATTCTCATGGTATAATCAGTACCATTTTGCCCAGGAAGTGCGAAAATAACACCATCAGCACCAATACCAAAATGGCGATCGCACAATTTGATTGCTTTTTCCGGTGTGATTATGGGAGTAAGAGAGGAACGGTTATCAATGAGAATAAAATCATTACCCAAACCGTGATACTTAGTAAATTCTATTGCCATTTTCCCCTAGATGAATTATCAAAGATAAGTTACTACTGATTTCAACATTGTCCAATAAGATAGGTAATTGGTAATTGGTAATCGGTGATTGGGAATAATAAAACTGATTACCCAGTCCCTGTTCCCTGTTCCCTGTTCCCTGTTCCCTTTATATCATTACCAAAAATGCCAGCAACAGAATTTGACACTACCTTACCTAGCATTAGACAATTACAAAATTGGATCAAGCAAAAAGCCACCGTTGAATTTAAACTGATGACTGGTGATGTCATCGTCGGTAAGGTTTTTTGGCAAGATATCAATTGTGTATCTATTGTAGATGCTAACAACGAACAAATAAGCGTTTGGAAAATGGCGATCGCTTACATGAAAGTTCGCAGTGATACAGTTGTATAAAGAGGTTTAGTTCCCAGACAAGCTAGAGTTGAAATTGCCAAGATCGATTCATAAGGTTAGGCGAAAAACTTGATCATTGCAACTCTTTGATAGTTTCTACCTCTTCATTTTTAACACTAGAAATTGCTAAGGGTAATTCACAAGCAGCAGTAAAAAATTGTTGCAACTGATTGAGTCTGGAAAAGCTACCGCACAGCAGCACTTGATCGCCTGTTTTCAATTCGATGTTGCCATGAGGAAAGCGGATAAACTTGCCATCTCGCCGAATTGCTGGCACTTTTACCACATACTGTTCATCATAGGTAAAATCTGCCAAATTTTTACCCAAAAAAGTACAGTTAGCTTGAACTGTAACCCACTGACAAGCGTTAGTTTCTCCAGGAACAGCTGCATTACCCTTAGCAAATTCTGCTAAAGCTGCTAATTCTTTACTTGCACCCACAACTAAAAGGCGATCGCCAGTTTCTAACCTCACCTGACTATTAGGATAATCAATTTCTGTGCCATCAGCACGACGAATGGCCATTAAACTCACCCCGATCAGATAGCGCATATCCGCTTCCTCCAACGTCATCCCAATCAAAGGCGAGTCATCAGGTAAATCATACCACCGACGGTTTAAATCACGGGTAACTTGTTGTAAGTGTTGGGAAACTTCCGCAGCAGAACGTTCAGGACGCAAATCTAAATAATGATCCTTACGAATATCCTGCATTTTCCGTTGTACCACCTCTGGCAATAATCCCGCATCGGTAAGTAAATAGGTGGCCATTTCCAGACTCGCTTCAAATTCTGGTTGTACCACTTCCTTAGCACCCAGTTGATAAAGCACCTCAATATTTTTATCTTGAGTAGCACGAACCACTAAATCTAATTCTGGGGATATTTCCAAAGCCCGTTTTAAACACAAACGAATACTAGCAGGATCAGGAAGTGCGATCGCCATCCCTTTAGCATGATTCACCCCAGCAGTTTCCAACACATGAAAACTCACCGCATTACCATAAACATACGGTATACCCGCTTCCCGTAACTGTTGAATCCTACTTTCAGACTGATCAATAACGACTACAGGCAAATCATGTAACTGCAATAACCGTACCAAATTTTTACCAATGCGACCATAACCACAAACTACAAAATGATCTTTCCGGGGTAAATCTTCCGCAAAATCTCGCGCTTGTTCTTCCACCAAATAAGGTTTTAACCAAGGCATGGACTCCGCAAAATTAAATAACAATGGTACTAAACGCAACACAAAGGGAGTCAACATTAAAGTAACCGCAGTCGTTCCCAAAGTTAATAAATATATTCTCCGGGAAACCAACCCCAAAGCTTGACCTTCACTAGCTAAAACAAAGGAAAATTCTCCGATTTGCGCTAAACCCAAACCCGCAATCAAAGCAGTTTTTAACGGATAGCGGAATAATTTAACCAAAGGTGTGATGATCAGGAACTTACCCAAGAACACCAAAACCACCAAACCCAAGATCACATCTAGGTTTTGCCACAAAAACACCGGATCAATCAACATTCCGATCGCAGCAAAAAACAAACTCGCAAAAATATCCCGCAACGGTTCAACAATGGTTAAAGTTTCATCAGCATATTCCACCTCAGAAATCATCAACCCTGCAACAAACGCCCCCATCTCAATAGAAAGACCCAAATATTCAGTTAGCAGGGCAATACATAAACATAAAGTTACTACCCCCAACAAAAACAACTCTCTGCTTTCTGTGCGGGCTAATAATCGCAACAACGGCGGAATTAACCAAATACCCGCAACTACCGCACCCGCAGCAAATAAACCAATGCGTACCAAAGCGGTGAGGACTGCTAAACCAATCGCTTCTCCTGGTTCATGCAGTGCGGGTAACACGGCCAGCATTAAACCCAGTGCTAAGTCCTGAACAACGAGAATACCCAGCATGACCTGGCCGTGGGGTGTTTCTGTCTCGTTGCGTTCCATCAAGCACTTGAGAACTACCGCAGTAGAAGACAAAGACAAAATACAACCTAAAAATACCCCTTTAGCCGGTAAAGCACCCCAAGCACCTGTAACACCACAAACTAGGACTGTGATAATAATAGTGAGGATAATTTGTAATCCTCCACCACCCAAAGCTATAGCCCTTACCTTTTTCAGTTCTGCTAGGGAAAATTCAACACCCAAAGCAAAGAGTAAAAAAGCTACACCAAACTGCGCCAAGGTTTCCACTTGGACAACTTCTTTAATTAATCCCAGTCCTGCTGGTCCAACTATCATCCCCCCGATGAGATATCCCAGCAAAACGGGTTGTTTCAACAATGCGGCCAGTAGTCCACCACAAGCAGCGACAGCGAACACCGAAACCAAATCAACAATTAAGCGAAAGTCCTCTTGCACCAGCTTTAATAAGAAATATAAAGTTTATTAATTTCAGGATACAAAGTTTTCTCTATTTGAGGGGAGGGTAGAGGGGGAGGAATTTTTGGAATTTTTATTTATTCTCACGCAGAGGAGGACACTTGCTTGGGCGGGTTTCCCGACTTGTGCAAAGTGTCCGTCGCGCGGAGACGCAGAGAGTTAAGGAGTATTTAAGTCTGTTTATAAGGCAGTCCAAAAAAGTTTTCCTGCTTATTTATTGAGAATGGAGAAGGTTTATTCGCAATAATATTGAGAATGCTGTCAATAAGTGAACGATTTTTCAAGGTTCTTGACATCTTGACTTTTTGTGGTATTATAGGGGTGTATAATCTAAAGGATATTTATATCTAACTCAACACTTTTCAAGTGATATTTTTTATATATAAATACTTAAAATACTTAATTCACAATTAACAGCAGTAATATCCGCCTGACGAGTACCATTTTCAGCATGAGTTAAACATACCTTTAAATAACTATCTGGTAGATATGGCATTCGTTCCGCCCATTCAATAGCAACAATACCAGGTGTTACTTCTATACCTTCCCAATAGCTTTCTAAATTTAAGCCTGTCACCTCTTGAGGTTCTAAACGATACAAATCTAAGTGATAAAGAGGGATGCGTCCTTCTGTGTATTCATTAATCAGGGTAAAAGTAGGACTCACAATAGATTCAGTGATACCTAAACCCTGACCAATACCTTGAACTAAGCTAGTTTTACCCGCACCCAAGTCACCTTCTAATAAAATCACATTACCAGCAGTCAGGTTTTCCCCTAGAATAATACCTAACTGCTGTGTTGCTTTTATATCTGGAAGAAAGATTGTAGTCATTGGTAATTGGTAATTGGTAATTGGTAATTGGTAATTGGTGATTGGTGATTGGTAATTGGTAATTGGGAAAAATAAAATTGATTACCCAGTCACCAGTCCCAAGTCACCAGTCCCCATTACTTCCCATGTTGCGCTCCACTGTACCATTTTAATAACACCTTAGCTAGTTTTTGGGGATCGTGACGGACAAAACCAGTTTCATCTTCGTGTAAAACGTTAGCGGGGACTATGCGCCGTCCCAACTGAGTAACTGCTTCTCTGTCTAAGAAAACGGGATGGGAATTTTGTTGGGCGTAGCGGATCAATGCTTGGGCTGATGGGGTTTTGCGATGTACGAGTACAGCATCAAAAAGTTTTCTGTCACCAGCAGCTTGATCAATGGCTTGGATATGTTCAGCAACGGTATAGCCCTCTGTTTCTCCTGGTTGGGTCATAATATTGCAAATATAAATGCGGGGAATTTTTGTAGCAGCGATCGCATCGGCTATTTCTGGAACTAATAAATTGGGAATTAAGCTAGTATACAAACTTCCAGGACCAATAATAATGTAATCAGCTTCTTTAATTGCTTTAATTGCAGCGGGTAAGGCGGGGGGATTTTCGGGAATACAGCCAATTTTGACAATTTTGCCCCCGGCTTTGGGAATGCTAGATTCACCTTCAATGCGTCGGCCATCTGCCATTTCTGCCCATAGACGCACATCACTCAAGGTTGCTGGTAAAACCTGTCCCCTCACAGCCAGGACTTTGGAACTGGCCGCAACTGCCCTTTCTAAGTCGCCAGTAATATCAGTCATGGCAGTTAAAAACAAGTTACCAAAACTGTGGCCTGTTAAGCCATCCCCAGCGCGAAAACGATATTGGAATAATTCAGTTAATAACTTTTCTTCATCTGCTAATGCAGCTAAACAGTTGCGAATATCTCCAGGAGGTAAAACGCCAAATTCCTGCCGCAACCTACCAGAAGAACCACCATCATCAGCTACTGTGACAATAGCAGTCATATTAGCACTATAGGTTTTTAAGCCCCGGAGTAAAGTAGAAAGTCCAGTACCACCGCCAATAACGACAATTTTTGGACCACGGTATAAACGACGATGTGCCAAGAGAACATCTATCAGTTCTTCTTCATCACCTTGAGGTCTTAAAACCTCTGTAATTGAACCAACAGTACGGGATTGTCCCCACAATAACAACAGCACACCCAGCAGCAACACCAAAGGTCCGCTGACATAGTTGGGTAAGATGTTGGTGAGGAAACCCAACAAACCTTTAAGAAATTCCAATGTCCAAAAAATTGGGGTTAGCTTAATCCAAATAGCTAACCCCAAACTTGCCAATAAGAAACCCCCTACACTGACTAGAAACCAGCGTTTTACCGATATTCCAGGAGATAACCATTTAAACCACTGGTTAACCCGGTGGGAAGTGCGACTGTGTGACTGAAGTTGTATGGCGTTGAGGGCTTGTCGAAGAAAACCGATTGACATACTTAATAGGGAACTGTGGTACAAACAATGTTTAGCAGAAAATGTACACTAACAGGGACTGGTGATTGGTGATTGGTGACTGGGGAGGAAAATTTTAGATTTTAGATTTTAGATTTTAGATTGGAGATCACAAAAACAATCCAAAATCCAAAATCCAAAATCCAAAATCCAAAAAGTGTTTATTTCTTCATGATTGGCGATCGCTAACCGGAAAGTGCAGATTAAGTATAGTAGGAGTCGGGTGTTAGAAGTTGAGAATCAAAGTTAATTTTATGGAAATTTAGGGAAAATCAGACAAAACTTATGGAAAAAAGAATTTTAGGATTAGATCCGGGTTTAGCTATTGTGGGATTTGGGGCGATCGCCTGGCAGCAAAGTCAAGGTAAAGTACAGAATACAACTGTTAAAATGCTTGATTTTGGTGTAATTCGCACGTCGTCAGATATGGAAATGAGTCAGCGACTAGCTACTTTATTTGATGATTTAAACACCCTAATGGACGATTTGCAACCGGATTTAGTGGCCATTGAAAAATTATTCTTCTATCGTATGGCCAACACTATTTTAGTTGCACAGGCTAGGGGTGTATTAATGTTGGTTTTGGGGCAACGTAAACTTCCTTATGTAGAGTTTGCACCCCCTCAAATTAAGCAAGCTTTAACAAATTATGGTAAGGCAGATAAGGAAGAAGTGCAAGAAGCGGTAATGAGGGAGTTAGATTTAGAGGAAATGCCTAAGCCTGATGATGCGGCAGATGCTTTAGCGGTGGCTTTGACTGCTGCGTTTCAATTGTAATTTTAGTTACAAATAATTTTTCTCAAAACCAAATATTACTGTTATGAATTCTCCCACAAAACCCCCAAAATTACCCACCCAAGCACTAGCCGCTAAAATCTTCCACTCTATTAATATCATGAGCCTGTTTTTAATGATTACCAGTGGATTGCAAATTTATAACGCTAATCCCGTCTTTGGTGGCCGTGCAGGTTTACATATTCCCCCTATTTTCACATTAGGCGCTTGGTTAGCAGGAGGTAGACACTGGCATTTTGCATCTATGTGGCTATTTTCTCTCAATCTTTTATTTTATGGAATTTACATTTTCATTACCCGACGTTGGCGACATAGATTTGTCGGTAGTAATGACATTCAGGCATTACAAAAAACGCAAAATCCTAAGCGTTTAACCTATGCTTGGCATCGGATTATTTACACATCTATTATTCCTGTATTGTTGTTAGCAATATTAACAGGAATCGGAATGTACAAACCTGCTCAATTTCCCTGGATAGTGGATATGTTTGGCGATTGGCAAGCATTAAGAATTGTGCATTTTGCTTCTGTGCCATTGGTGATAATATTTGTAATTATTCATTGGCGTTTAGGACAAAAAGCCGGAGGTGATAAATTAATTGAGTCTATGTTTTGGTAGTTTTTTGAATTAATGATTTAACGCAGATGAACGCAGATATTTTTTGTTGATTATCCAATAGATACCAATGAATTATAATAATAAAAAAGACCTCATTCATATCGTCAAACCTCAATTATCGCGCCGCCAATTTTTACAAATTTCGGGAATTTCCAGCATGGGTTTTTTACTTGGTGGTTGTGGTACACCAGCATTAGAAGATTTGGTAGGTAAGCTTTCAGAACCTTTAAATCAAAAGGTTGAAGAATTGATATTTCAACCTCAAAAACTTGTACCAGAATTTGCTGCTAGTGAAATTCAACCAGCAGCTTTAATCATTAATAGTTTTCGTGGTACACCACTTATTGATGTTGATAATTTTCGGTTAATTATTGATGGTGAAGTCAATAATCCTGTGAGTTTAAGTATGGCAGAAATTCAAAATTTACCTTTAACTTCTATGATTATTCGTCATGTTTGCGTTGAAGGTTGGGCAGCAATTGTACAATGGGGAGGTATTCGTTTACGTGATTTAATCGCTTTAGCTCAACCCCAGGAAAATGTTAAATATGCTTATTTTAAATCAGCAGATGGTTATTATGAAAGTTGGGATATTGCTTCTGCTACCCATCCGCAAACTTTGTTAGCATATCAAAAAAATGGGGAAAAATTGCCTATTGAAAATGGCGCACCTTTGCGTTTAGCTTCTCCTATTAAACTTGGTTATAAACAAAGTAAATGGGTAACGAGAGTGACTTTAACTAGCCAGTTATCAGTTTTTAAAGGTTATTGGGAAGATCAAGGTTATGAATGGTTTGCAGGGTTGTAGTGCAAATTAAGTTGAGAAAGATTATTAGGTGTAAAAGATAATCCTTTACACCCTGTGAAAATTTAAGATTTCTGAATTTCTTGTTGTAAAGCTTGCACTTCCTCAACAGATAATTCCGTGACTTCAGCAATTTGGGCTAAACTCATTATTCCCATTCTTAATAAGTTTAAAGCTAACTTTCTGGTTGTTTCCGCTTTACCTTCGGCTTTACCTTCGGCTTTACCTTCGGCTTTACCTTCTTCTAGGATTTCTTGATAAATGACTGATTCGCGCATAATCTCACTCCTGAATATTTTCTTAATTACATCTTTGTTTAACACTAGACCGGCTAAAACGCTACTAGCAGCAGCTATATTTCTTTGTAACCTTTGTTCTGTGATTCTTTCTACTGCTTGTGCTACTTTGGTTAATACTATTGTAGGATCATTTGTCTGACTCAGCACCGCGAAGGGTAATAAACCGGGAACTGTCAAAAATTGCTCTGTTGGTTGTTCCCATAAGCGGATAACCTCAAATTGATGGTAAGTGTTTTCTAATTTGAAGTTGTTTTCATAGACTAATTCTGACCCTGTTTTTCGCAAATAGATGACTATTTGACGCATTTTTTTATGAGGAAACCGACGATATCCCCTAACTCGATAATCTAATGTCCGAAAAGGCATATCTTTATCTGTGTCGGTTTGAAATTCGATATGTAGAACTAATTCATCTGATTGTAATAAGATTAATGAATCAGCGCGAATTGGTTCGTTTGATAATTCTGTAGGGCTAAGTTCTGTTAATTTAACTGGTGAACCTAGTAACCATGTTGCTAAGTCATCTTTGAAGTTTTCGGCTAAGAATTTGCAGATGTTGTCATACATGAGAATTTAAAACCCATTTGATTAGCGATATTTTTCCTATTTACTTTCCCAACCTCATTCTATGTCATTTTGAATAGGTAATGTTGGGTTTCTTTGTGTCAATATAACCTACTCAATTTTTTAGGAATTATCAGTTATATTTAACTATTTTTGTGTATACTTATAATAAGTAGTATAATCCCTGAATACAGACAGCAAAAATATGTCTATTAAATTTTCCATAGGTCTTATCAGTATTAAAACAGACAAAGGACTGGTAGAAATAGAAAGTCGATCAGATGTTCAATTTACAGGTAAACTTTCAGAGTTTGATGATTTTTTACAAATGTTGTTAGACGTTGTTAGAGATGTTGAAGTTCTTTAGTAAGTAGGTTGAGTTGAGGGAACGAAACCCAACATTTATTATTTTCCGCTTATGTAGGTGTGTCAAACTTGATGAATAATCAGATAAAATAAAGAAATAAATCCCTAAAAACCTTAACATGAACTTTTTTGACAAGTTAAATACAGCAATCTCCCAAAATCAAAGTTTACTATTTGTGGGACTTGATCCAAATCCTGAGATGATTCCAGCCCGTTATCAATCATCTGATTTGATGACTGGTTTGGAAAGTTGGTTGCAATTTATGATTGCAGAAACGGCTGATTTTGTTTGTGCTTATAAACCTACTTTGGGATTTTATCAAGCTTTGGGCGTACCAGGTTTAGAGTTATTAATCAGAACGTTAAACTCTATCCCCGCCCATATTCCAATTATTTTAGATGCTAAACACAGTGATTTAAATACTAGCAGTATTTTCGCCCATTCAATATTTACAGAATGGCAGGTAGACGCGGTTACTCTTAGTCCCTATACTGGTCAGGATCATGTTGCACCTTTTGTAGTTTATCCTGATAAAGCTGTGTTTATTTTGTGTTGTACTTCTAATCCTGGTGCTGCTACTGTACAACAATATCCTCATAATTCACCGCTTTATTTACAGGTTGTTCAAGAATCAAAAACTTGGGGAACTCCTGAACAATTATGTTTAGAAGTGGGAACTACAAATGCAGAAGTTTTAAAATCTATTCGTTCTCTTGCTCCGGAAAGAATTATTATGGCACGGAGTATTTGGGCTGGGGAAGGTAATATTAAACAAATTTTGGCAGCAGGTTTAAATTGCAGTGGTGATGGTTTATTAATTCCTGTTCCTCAAGATATATTAGGAAGTGGAAATCTATCTGAGGAAATTCAATCTTTACGCAGAGAGATTAATGAATTTAGAGGTGAATTTATCCATGATGCTTCTAGTTGTGAAGTTTGGTTTTCTGATGTTGACGTGCAAGATAAACATCCTCATCAAGATTTGATTTTACAACTTTTTGATATTGGTTGTATTATGTTTGGGGAATTTGTCCAAGCTTCAGGGGCGACTTTTCCTTATTACATTGATTTACGGAAAATCATTTCTAATCCTCAAGTTTTTAATCAGGTTCTTAGTGCTTATGAGAAAATTTTAACAGGTCTGACTTTTGATAGGTTGGCTGGTATTCCCTATGGTTCTTTACCTACTGCAACTGGTTTATCTTTACGTTTACATTGTCCAATGATTTTTCCTCGTAAAGAAGTTAAAGCACATGGTACACGGCGAGTAATTGAAGGTAATTTTCATCCTGGTGAAACAATTGCGGTGGTTGATGATATTTTAATTAGTGGTAAAAGTGTGATGGAAGGAGCAGAAAAAATCAAATCTGTGGGATTAAAGGTTAATGATATTGTGGTTTTTATTGACCATGAAAAGGGTGTCAAAGATAGATTAAAAGCAAATGGTTATTGTGGTCATTCGGTTTTAACTATTTCGGAAATTGTGACTACTCTACACGAAGTAGGCAGAATAAATGATGAACAATTGTTAGCTTTTAGGGAAAGTTAGTTTTTTGGTAAATTACAACACCCAGATCCCCGACTTCTGACATGAATTTATAGTATATTGACAATTTTTAAAAAGAAGTCGGGGATCTTATTCTCTATTCCCTAGCTATATCCTTATATATGTGAACAGAAAAACTTATGGGTGATTTTTGGAGATTTTTGGAAAAATCGTAGTGTTTGTTACATACAGTCACAAAAACGATAGTTAACATTAAAAAAATATTGTACTAGAAGAAAACATTTGGAGAACAACCTTTTTTGTTCTGTGTTTTTCTTCTACTCTCGCGGAAAACCGCACATAGGAGTCAATTTTATTCAGAAATTTACCTGAGTTTAATAATATCAAATTCCTCTAGTCTAATCTTTTAGACTCATAATTTCTCTCACAAAAATGAGGCAGGTATTAACATAATCCTGTCTTAATCCAACATAAGCTAAACGCAAAGGAGTTTACCATGCAACGACAAATGTGCTGGTTATCTAAGTCTAGTGATGATGGTGAAAAAATCTTACATTTGCAGACTTCTCCTGGTCAACCTTGGCGGCCTTATACGGCGTTTCCTCAATTTTCTGTTCCTGATTATCAAATACCCGGTGGTTCTAAGGGTTGGGCAACTTATCAAAAACTGCTGAAAGCGGGCTGGTCATTAGTTCCTAGCGCACGGGCAAATGAGTTTAGTGATAATTTTGCAGAATCAATCGTGCAATATTAATAACTACTAGCTAAACCTTCACCACGGGGATCTGCGGCTGCTTCTAAGGTATCATTTTCTGTAACTGCGATCGCATTGGCATTACCCCAAGGTGCAGTTTCTTTGATTTTGTGTCCCCGACGACGTAAGTCTTGCAAGGTTAACGCATCTAAACCCCAAGACTGGACAAGTAACACATCGGGTAGCCACTGGTGATGTATGCGTGGGACGGAAACGGCTGCACCCACATCCATTTTGTATTCCAAAACGTTGAGTATTATTTGCAATACTTGGGTGATGATGGTGCTACCACCGGGAGAACCGACGGCTAAACGCAAGCGGTTGTTTTCGGTGACGATGGTGGGTGTCATACTGGAAAGGGGTGTTTTCCGGGGGGTGATGCTGTTAGCTTCGTTACCCACTAAACCAAAGGCGTTAGGTACTCCTGGTGCTGCTGCAAAGTCATCCATTTCATTATTTAACACTATTCCTGTTCCTGGTATGACTATTCCCGCACCAAAACCTAAGTTAATGGTGAAGGTTAAACTGACGGCGTTTCTATCTGCGTCAACTACGTTTAAATGGCTGGTTTCTGTTTTTTCAGGAATTTTTGTTGTTTTCAGTCCTGGTTTTATTTCTGTTGATGGTGTCGCTTTATTCATGTTAATTTGTTGGCGACGTTTTTGGGCGTAATTTTTGCTAATTAGTTCAGAAACGGGGACTTGAACAAAATCAGGATCACCTAAATATTTGGCGCGATCGCTATAGGCAATTTTCATACTTTCTACCATTAAATGGATCGCGTCTGGGTGATTCCATCCTAATGATTTTAAGTCTGTGTCACCAATAATATTTAACATTTGGATTAAATGAACACCTCCTGATGATGGAGGTGGCATAGAACAAACTTTAACTTTTCGGAAGTTACCACAAACAGGAGTTCGCCAAATTGGTTTATATGATTTTAAATCTTCCAGAGTAATTAAACCGCCATTTTTAGCCATATCATCAGCTATAAGTTTGGCAATTTTTCCGGTGTAAAAACTTTGAGGATTTTCAGAAATAGCTGTTAAAGTTTTAGCTAAATCAGTTTGAATTAATCTTTCTCCTGGTTGATAATATTCACCATTGCGAGTAAAGATTTTACTAGCTGCGGGGTTGTCGATAATTCTCGGTTTACGGTCTTGAAAACGAGACAAAGAAAGCCAAGAAACTCTATTACTGATAATAAAACCATTTTTAGCCAGTGCAATTGATGGTTTAACAACTTCTTGCCAAGGTAACTTTCCATAACGACGATGTACTTCATACATACCCGCTACAGTTCCCGGTGTTGCTACTGCTAAATAACCGTTGGTACTTGCACCGGGAATAACTTTCCCATTAGCATCTAAATACATATTTTTTGTTGCTTTAATAGGAGCGCGTTCCCGAAAATCTAAAGCTTTAATTTCCCCTGTTTTTTGAGAATGAAATAATAAGAAACCACCCCCACCAATACCTGCGGAAAAAGGTTCAACAACGGAAATTGCAAATGTGGTTGCTACTGCTGCATCTACGGCATTTCCGCCTTGTTTTAATATGGAAATTCCCGCTTCACTGGCTAAGGGGTTGGCGGATGTCACCATTCCGTTTTTGCTTTTTAAAGGTACGCTGATGGTGGCTGATACTGCTTGGGTGGTGAGGATAGCAGTGAAGGAGATGAAGGAGATGATGAGGTTTTGGGTTTTGGTTATGGTGGGCATTTTTATGGTTGGGGATATTAATTAGACCACAGGTTAAAATCATTAATTTTAGTAGAGCGATAAAATATTTGACATTTTTCGAGCTAAATGGTTAAACTATTAGTATAGTGTTAGGACATTTGCCGTACATATAATTTATCACACTATGTTATTTGTGTAGAGGCTATCATGACTCATACATCAGCTAAAAGCAGCCGAGAAAAATCCTTGCGATCTAAATCAGAAAGATTAGAAGCCCGTATCAGTCCAGAAAATAAGGAATTGTTCCAACGTGCGGCGGATATTCAGGGGAGGACACTCACAGATTTTGTAGTTAGCAGTCTTGTCAGTGCGGCAAACCAAGTTATTCAAGAAAATGAAATCATGATATTAAGCAGAAAAGACCAAGAGGTTTTTGTAGAAGCACTGCTTAATCCACCTGAACCCAGCGAAAAGTTACGGGCTGCTGCTCAACGTTATAAAAAGAATATGGGTGTATAAGTGGAAAATTTAATAGATAGTTCTGATGCTTTCAAGCATTATTTAATAGAGCCGCTAGGAAAAAAACATAACCGGGCGGTCTTCTGTTGTGGTGTTGATAAACTAGATAATTATTTTCAAAAACACGCTGGGCAAGATGCACGTAAACGAATGGCTGCCCCATTTGTTTTAGTAGAAAAAAGTTCTGGAAATATAGCAGGTTTTTATACACTATCATCAACAAGTATTAAATTAGAAGAATTGCCTATAGAGATAACTAAAAAACTGCCAAAATATCCTCTACTTCCTGCTACTTTGTTAGGTAGATTAGCTGTAGATCAAAACCATCGCCAAAAAGGGTTGGGCGAAATGTTGTTAATTGATGCTCTATATCGTAGTCTGCAAAGTGAAATTGCCACACTTGCTGTTGTGGTTGAAGCTAAAGATGATCAAGCACGTTCTTTTTATGAGCATTATCAATTTTCTCGCTTTCCTGATTATTATCACAGGCTCTTTTTGATGATGGATACAATAGAGAAAATGCTTGCATAGAGGTTTTTTGGTTTTGGTGATGGTGGGCATTTTGATGATGGGTTAAGTAGTTACAAAAAAATAAATTTGCAAAGATTTATTAAAAATTTAGCATGATTTTGAACAGAGATATTTTAAATATGATGTAATTATTACATTGAAAAACTACAAAAATCAGTCAAATGCTAAAATAGTATTGATTTATGGCTATTGGCAAGAGTTAGATTATGAACTCATTTGAACGTATAACTATTGAAGGATACCGTCGCTTATTTAATGTACAAATAGATATGCGAAATCGTCCTCTGACAGTCATGATTGGTGCTAATGGTGCAGGTAAAACTTCTTTGTTAGAAATTTTTTCACTTTTAGCAGCATCAGCAAATGCTCAATTAGCAAATAAAATTTCTGAATTAGGTGGACTGCCTGATATTATTACCCGCGATAGAGCCAATAGTATAGCAATTTCTTTGTCCATGAGTGTACCAGGGTATGCACCACTTAATTACCAACTGGAAGTTGCTCTAAAAGGTTTCACTTATGAAATTGTGCGGGAAACACTAACTGAAAATAATCCCTTGGTTTTAGAACCATTCAAGCACATTGATTCATTTGGATTGGATGTGAAGTATTTCAATTTTGAGGATGAAAAATTATTACGTCCAAATTGGGATCATAATCCTTTGGAAACTTCTCTGGCTCAAGTTCCTAAAATGTATCAAGAACCAGAACACCTACGGAAACAATTAGCTTCTTGTACATTTTATGGTGCATTGAATGTTGCTCCTAAAAGTCCTGTGCGTTTACCACAGTCAATGCGTCCTGCAACTTTGCCGGGTGCTAATGGTGAAGATTTAGTTTCCTGTCTGTACTATTTACGAGAAACTGACCCAGAGCGATTTGAAATTATTGAAGATACCCTTGCTGTCGCATTTCCAGATTTTGAAAGATTGAGTTTTCCTCCAGTAGCAGCAGGAACTATTACAATGACTTGGAAAGATAAAAATTTTTCTAAGCCTCTTTATATGCACCAACTTTCTGAAGGAACTTTGCGGTTTATTTGGTTAGTAACATTGTTACAAAGTCCAGATTTAACTGCTGTTACTCTTATTGATGAACCAGAAGTTAGTTTACACCCAGAATTATTGGAACTACTGGCTCATTTAATGCGAGAAGCAGCCCAAAGAACTCAGTTAATTGTCGCCACTCATTCAGATAGATTAATAAGATTTTTAGAGCCTAAAGAAGTTCTAGTTTGTGATGTAGAAGATGGTTTAACTACTATGAATTGGGGTGATAGTTTTAATTTAAAACATTGGTTAGAAGATTATAGTTTAGATCAAGTTTGGGCAATGAATTTAATGGGTGGTCGTCCATGAAGATAGCTATTTTAGTTGAAGGTGAAACAGAGAAAGCTTTTAAGCAAATTCTATCGGATTTTCTCAAATTGCGTTTACCACAAATGCCCAAACTTAGGTTTATTCCTCAGAAAGGTCGTATTCCTAAAGGAGAAAAACTTAAAAGAGTCGTTGAAAATTTACTAAATCAAGATGATTATGATGCTGTTATTGCTTTAACTGATGTTTATACAGGAACTAATGATTTTTAAGATGGGGCAGATGCTAAAGCGAAAATGCAAGAATGGGTAGGGAATAATCCTAGTTTTTATCCTCATGTAGCACAGCATGATTTTGAAGCTTGGTTATTACCTTATTGGTCAACAATTCAGAAATTAGCAAAATCTAACAAGTCAGCACCAGGAGGTTTACCAGAAAAGGTAAATCATGGAAATCCACCATCTTATAGAATTAAAGAAGTATTTGAAACAGGTAAATGTCAACTTAGTTATAATAAAATTCGTGATGGTGCGAGAATTTTGAAAGATCAAGATTTGATGGTTTCTATTAATCAATGTCCTGAATTAAAGGCATTTATTAATACTATTATTGAATTAAGTAAGGGTGATTTAATTCCATGAATTATGAAATTATAGGATGAGCAAATAGCTTTTGTTGAGATTTTTACCTCATCCTGTAAATCCTTTAATCCTGGAAATCCTGATATGGCTTACGCCACGCTATGCTATCAGACAAATGTAAAAAATATTTAACTATTTCCCCTATTTCCTGGTATACTACCAACTAAGTTGGAATTTGTAAAAATTATGCCACAGGACTTATCACCCCTCTGGATATCGCTGAAAACCTCATTTTTAGCGACTTTTATCACCTTCTTTTTAGGTGTTGGTGCTGCTTACTGGATGCTGGGATATCGGGGTAAAGGAAAATCTATTATTGAGGGGATATTTGTTGCACCGCTAATTTTACCGCCTACAGTTGTGGGTTTTTTGCTGTTGCTATTTTTTGGTAAAAATGGTCCAGTTGGTAAATTACTAGAACCTTTTAATGTGACTATTGTATTTACTTGGTATGGTGCGGCGATCGCTGCAATGGTGGTTTCTTTTCCTTTAATGTATAAAACTGCTTTGGGAGCTTTTGCACAAATTGATGCTAATTTATTAAGAGTAGCGAGAACTTTAGGCGCTAAGGAATTTACTATATTTTGGCGGGTGAGTTTACCTTTAGCATTTCCTGGTATTTTAGCAGGTGCAACTTTAGCTTTTGCTCGTGCTTTGGGTGAGTTTGGTGCAACTTTGATGTTAGCTGGTAACATTCCTGGACAAACGCAGAATATACCAATGGCGATATATTTTGCTGTGGAAGCTGGGGATATGAATGAAGCTTGGTTTTGGGCAATTATTATTGTATCAATTTCTTTAACAGGAATTATTTTAACTAATTTTTGGCAAGAAAGCAAGCATAAATTTAGACGCAAAAATCAACCAGAACTTCAACCAATAAAACCAGAAAATCAATCTTTTTCTTCACCTACCAATTCTTCTACATCTGGCTTATTTATAGATATTGAAAAAAAACTATCAAGCTTTCATCTGAAAATTGCCTTTACTACTGATCATCAACCTTTAGGATTATTGGGAAGTTCTGGCGCGGGTAAAAGTATGATTCTCCGTTGTTTGGCAGGTATAGAAACACCAACCAAAGGAAGAATAGTATTAAATAATAGAGTTTTATTTGACTCAGAAAAAGGAATTAATGTTCCTGTACGTGAGCGAAAAATAGGGTTTTTATTTCAAAATTATGCCTTATTTCCTCATCTCACGGTAGCACAAAATATCGCTTTTGGTTTACCTAAAGAATTATCAAATGGGAATATTAAATTAGAGGTAGAAAAGCAATTAATAGCCATGCACTTAGAGGGTTTAGGTAATCGTTATCCTCACCAACTTTCAGGAGGACAACAACAACGGGTAGCTTTAGCGAGAGCGTTAGCAAGTCAACCAGAAGCTTTACTTTTAGATGAACCCTTTTCTGCCCTGGATACACATTTACGCAGTCAGTTAGAACAACAAATGACAGAGACTTTAGCTGATTATTCTGGTGTGACTTTATTTGTTACTCATAATATGGAAGAAGCCTATAGATTGTGTCCTAATTTGTTAGTTTTAGAAGACGGAAAAGAAGCACATCATGGTTCTAAATATGAAATTTTCCAACATCCTGCTACTATGAATGTGGCAAAAATTACAGGATGTAAAAATTTTTCTCGCGCTGTTGTTTTGTCATCCCAAAAAGTAGAAGCTGTTGATTGGGGTTGTACTTTAGAAGTTGTAGAATCTATTCCTGAAAATTTATCTCATATTGGTATTCGCGCCCATCAAATTGTGTTTAAAAATGATGCAAATCTGGAAAATACTTTTCCTTGTTGGTTGGCGAGAACTAGCGAAACACCTCACCGCATGACTTTATTTTTAAAGTTACATTCTCCTGCCAATAATTCTCATGATTATCACTTGCAAGCGGAAGTTTATAAAGAAAAATGGGTGACAATTAAAGACCTACCTTTTCCTTGGTATGTACATTTAGATCCTGTAAGGTTAATGTTGATGGAGTAGGTTAATTTTCAGATCCTCGACTTCTTGGAGAAGTCGGGGATCTTTGGGGTATCTTTGGTAGAAGTAAATATTTCTCACATCTTCCCATTTCTATTTACTGTCACCTGTCACCTGTCACCTGTCACCTATTCCCTATTTCAACAACAAATAAAATAATTGTCCATTACTGACTGTTACACCAGCGCGATCGCCAGCTATATCTCCCGTTCCTAAATAATAATCCACCCTACCTGCACCTTTAATTGCACCACCTGTATCTTGATCTAATACAAAACGGCTAACTGTCCGATTTTCCAATTCACCGTTATTATTAACAAAAGGAAAAGGTGCGCGAATTAAAGCTAAAGCACCAGGAGGCATTAAAGATTTATCGGTAGCTATAGAACGTTCTGGAGTCAGCGGTACACCAACAGAACCATGTGCGGATCTCCCATAGGTTTCTCTAAAAAAGACAAAGCTATTATTGCGGGGAAGATAAACATTTAAATCTTGGGGATTTTTTTGGAAATACTCAAAAATTGTGGGCATGGTTACGCCATTTTCAGGTAATTTTCCAGCCTCTACTAATGTCCGCCCCAAACTTTTATAATTATGGGCTGTATTTCCAGCATATCCTATACTGGTGACTGTTCCATCTGTTAATTTTAATCTAGCAGAACCTTGAATTTGAATAATATAAGGTTCAAATCTGTCTTTAAACCAAAATAATTCTAAACCTTTTAATTTACTTTGAGAACCTTGTAAACCATCTGCACCTTCTAATTCTAATCGAGTGGGATGAGGTCTAGTCCAAGATTTTAAATCAGGTGGTAAGCGGTAAACAGGATATTTAAATTCTTTGGTTGGTTTGCGACTAGCTAAATATAATGGTTCATAATAGGCAGTAAATAATACAGTACCTTGACTATCTCTGCCTATAGATTGATAATAAACAAACTCTTTTTCAATAGCTGTTTGTAATTCTTGAGGCGAATTAGTTGATAATACTAATTGTCTGAATCTTTGCAAACTACGATAAACCCGATCTCTGGTAATTCCAGAAATTTTATATCTTTGATAAGCAGCCGCAGCCCGCCGAGTTCTTAAATATTTTAAACTCTGATCAATAGATTTTATTAATGCTTTTTTATCCCCTATTTCTTCTTGTTCACTACCATAAATCCTTGCATCTAAACAAGAAGCATCTTTTTCACAACAACCAACCGGTAATCTTTGTACAAGTACAGGTACATTTTTGCTATTTTCAGTTTTTAAAGCTGTTGGTAAATCCCACTTAGTTACTTGACATTCGGGAGGAATTGTGTCTTGATTTTTAATCGCTGGCATTTCCAGGAAAAAAATCGTGAAGAAAAAAGGTAAGCTAAAAGTTGTGTTAAATATCTTTTTCATTTTTAAGGGAACAGGGAACAGGGAACAGGAAACAGGGAACAGGGAACAGGGAACAGGTGACAGTTAAGAGGTAATAGGGAATAATTATGGCATTACTAATCACCAATTATGAATTATGAATTATGAATTATGAATTTATTTACTCATTCATATTATGGTAAGTAGCAACAGCAGAAGGAGAAATGCGATTCAAATAACGGAAAATCCAATATTTGAAAATTGTATCTAAAATCACGGGAAATGTAGCAATAAATAAGAAAATAAAATCCCTATTTGCTGGTAAACCCCAGTGTCGTGATAAACCTTCCAGAATTACTTCCCAACCGTGGGGAGAGTGGAAGCCGACAAAGACATCAGTAAACAAGATAATAATAAATGCTTTGGCGCTATCACTCAAGCCATATACTACATGATCAAAGAAATCTTTGAGAACTGAAATAGAAGATTGGCTGATCAGCAACAACCAGATAAAAGCAACTATAGAAAAAACATCTGCAAACACATTTTTAATCGCATTAGCACTTTCACGCCGAAATTCCTTTGCTACCTCCTGTGCTTTTTCTTGCATTTTAATTTCTAGCACTTCCGATGATAGCGGTGGTGCATTACTAATCAAATTTTCAAACTTGATTCTTTCTTCAAATCTTTGCAGTTCTATTAGTGCTTCTTCTTCCATTTCTTCATTGAGAAAAATCTGTTCTGTTTCTGAACCTCTAAAACGATCAACTACAGGACCTACTACTACAGCTTTGGCTATTTGATGGGTGAGAAGTGGCACTATAATTAATAGTAAAATAAATCTCACAGAGATAATTGTGATTTTTTGCGTCTGCCGAAAATTCTGCACTACTTCTTGTTCAGAACTAGGGTCTAATTCCGCTTGCAGACGAGTAATAGTTGTTAAAATTGAACGCGGTAAAACTCCTGTAGAATCAGCTTTTCTTTTGGGTTTATTATTGTTGTTTTTAATTACAGTTTTTGGTGTAATTGGTTGATTACTTAATTTATTTTCTGCTACAATTGTAGATGAATTTACTAAATTTACAGAATTGTTTTCTAGAACATCATTTACAGCGTCATTTGTATATTTACCAATGACTTGATCAATGAATTCTAGCTTTTTTAAAACTAAAGCCGCATTGGAATATTCTATACCTGCTTTGGCTGCTGCTTTTTGCTTAGATTCATTGGAAAACCAACGACTGGCTTTAAACTCTGTCAGCCGCATCCGTACATTTTTTAATAATTTTTGTAAATCTGCTTGAAAATAATCCATGACACTACTACTGTACATAGCATCATCACGGCTAATTTTATTACCATTAAAATGGTTATCTTCTATTTCTTTAATTTTTAAAGCTGATTTATAAGCTTCCTCTAAAGAGCGTTCTGGTGTCAGTAAATACCATCTGTAAGCAGCCAGGAAAAAAGAGTATATTTTTTCACTAAACACAGGGTTTTTCATCCTCAATGCTCATTTAAAACTGTTTGGTGATTCCTAAATTTAAGTTAACGCAGAAGTTATCATCAGGAGTAGATTAGTGGTTTCAAATTCTTTTTGGATTGTTGGTACTAGCCGCAGCGGAAAAACTACTCGTTTAGCCCAACAGTTTTGTGATTGGGTGCAACAAAATGACAATCAAGATATAGAGTCATTTTATCCGAAAAATCAAAATCGGAAACAAGCTAAAAGTGCAATTAAAACCGCAAATCTTTTGCAAACAGAACCTGGTGCTTTAGTTTTAGCATCTAATGATGATAATCGCAGATTATTAACTGATAAAATTGTCACTTTAACTTCAGGAAAATACCCAATTCGGGCGAAAACAACCTTGGGTTTTATTCAAGATGAAGTGATTTTATTTTGGCCGTTATTGGTGGAATCTTTACAAATAAAAGCACAATTTCCGGTAAGATTGCGCCCAGAAACAGAGCAAGAATTAGCAACAAAGCTTTGGAATTATCAGTTAGATGCAGAAACTTTGAGACGTGCAGGAGTGAATGAATATCGCTTAGTGAGGCGGATATTAGACTTATGGCAATTAGCAGCTTATAGTGGTACAGATTGTGAAGATATTGCGGGGATTTTGCAGACAGGTTTACCAGAAAATACTAATAATCTAGAACCAGAATTTTTCACATCTTTGCTGTTAGATTGGCGGAATTGGTGTTTAGAAAGGGGATTATTAACTTATGGTTTAATTACCGAACTTTATCACCAACATTTATTAACTAATAGCGATTATCAGCAACATTTAAAAAAACGTTATCAGATGATCATAGCTGATGATGTAGATGATTATCCAGCCATAGCTTATCACTTATTTGAGTTTTTATTAAATGCGGGTGCGGTGGGAGCATTTAGTTATAATCTTGATGGGGGAGTGCGTTGGGGTTTGGGTGCTGATCCTGAATAT
This sequence comes from Sphaerospermopsis sp. LEGE 08334, assembly GCF_015207205.1. Lineage (NCBI taxonomy): Bacteria > Bacillati > Cyanobacteriota > Cyanophyceae > Nostocales > Aphanizomenonaceae > Sphaerospermopsis > Sphaerospermopsis sp. LEGE 08334. The sequence goes on from NZ_JADEXH010000037.1 coordinate 33,891, forward strand.
TTAAACAGGTTAGCAAAGCGTTGTCAGGTAGAAAAGTTGGTGAGTTTTCCTGAAGCTAATTTAGCTGAAACCTTGGTTCAACCGATGATAGAATTAGTCACTGAACCGATGACAATTTTAAGTTTACCAAAGTCTGTAAAATGTATTCAAACTGCTTCTCGCGCTCAACTTTTGCGACAAATAACAGATGTGATAATTAATGGAATTAAAACGGGAAAAATAGAACCGGAAGAAATAGCAATTATCGCTCCTGGGTTAGATGCGATCGCTCGTTATAGTCTCATAGAAATATTAACCAAGCAAAATATTCAGGTAGAAGCTCTCAATGAACAACGTCCTTTAATTAGTTCACCCGCTGTCAGAGCATTACTCACCTTAATTAGTTTAGTTTATCCCAATTTAGGAAGATTAGTAGAGCGGGATGAAGTGGCAGAAATGTTAGTTGTTTTAAGTCACAGTCACACCAATGATGGAGAAGATGGAGAAAAAAAAGAATTTCCACAACCAAAAATTGATCCAGTGCGTGCTGGTTTAATAGCAGATCATTGTTTTGTACCCCATCCAGAAAATCCCCATTTATTAAATATTAAAACCTTTGAACGTTGGGATAGAATCGGCTATACTGCAACCACCGCTTATAATGAAATATTGGGATGGATTGAAAAACAGAAAACAGAAGTTCAAGAAAATGTAATTTACACACCAGTTAATCTTTTATATCAAGCAATGCAAAAATTTTTGTGTAAAGATCATCATCCTCCATTTCCCACATTAGCAGCATTACGAGAATTATTAGAAACTGCTCAACATTATTGGGAAATAGACACCAGATTAAAACAAACAATTACCAATTCAACAATACAAAATAATACCATTGCCGAATTTATTCAACTGTTGCGATGTGGTACAATTACTGCTAATCCCTACCCCATTCGTCCCATCGGAAAAGCCAAAAAAGCCATTACATTAGCTACCATTTTCCAATATCGTGCTAGTCATAGAGATCACAAATGGCATTTTTGGTTAGATGCGGGTTCACCTCTTTGGGCTAAAGGTGGTGCAGCAACTTTATTTGGTGCTACTTTATTTCTACAAGATAGGTTAGGAAAACCTTGGACAGCAGCAGATGAACAAGCAGCAGAAACGCAAAGATTACGTCGCATTATTGCAGATTTACTAGCGCGTGTTTCCCAAACAGTTTATTTATGTCACAGTGATTTAGCTGTTAATGGACAAGAACAAATGGGTCCATTATTACCTTTAGTTCATGCTTGTGATGTAATAGAAAATTAACGCAGATGGACGCAGATAAATGCAGATGAAATTAGATGAATGAATTGATTTGATGATTTTGTTTAACCTCACATCAAATGGGTTTTAGAGGTTTAATCATAATTATTATCTATATTTCCACCAATCACCAAAATCTTTACAATATAAAGGTAAAGCCATCATACATACAATACATCAAAAACAATGGGATTATTCGGATTTGGAAAAAAAGTGGCAATGCCCACACCTGAACAAGCACTGCCAGGACGCACAGCAAAAATGCCCGTACCTGCAACACACTTTGTCAACAACAACCCCCTCAAACCTCCGTTTCCTGAAGGTATGGAAACTGCCATGTTTGGTTTAGGGTGTTTTTGGGGTGCAGAACGCAAGTTTTGGCAACAAAACGGAGTTTACAGCACTGGGGTAGGTTATGCTGCTGGTTACACACCCAACCCCACCTATAGGGAAGTTTGCACTGGTATGACCGGTCACAATGAAGTGGTGTTTGTGGTATTTGATCCTAAAGTTATTACTTATTCCCAACTGTTAAAAGTCTTTTGGGAAAGTCATGATCCCACCCAAGGGATGCGTCAAGGTAATGATGTCGGTACTCAATACCGTTCTGGTATTTATGTTTATTCCCCAGAACAAAAACAACTAGCGGAAGCTTCACGGGATGCTTATGAACAAGCGTTAGTAAAAGCAGGGTATGGCAAAATTACCACAGAAATTTTAGATGCACCTGAGTTTTATTATGCTGAAGATTACCATCAACAGTATTTAGCTAAAAATCCCGGTGGTTATTGCGGTTTAGGTGGTACTAATGTTGCTTGTCCTGTGGGTGTGTTTGAAACTTCAGTGAGTTAGAAGCTTAGGTGACAGGTGACAGTAAGAAGGCAAGAGCTTGTCCTAAGTTGACCATTTTATAGACAATAATATACTTATGTTGACAAAAATGGACATAAGTTAGCTCAGAAAAATGCCAACTTGATATATAATCCTCAGATATCAAGTATTGAATCAGACTATTACCGACGCGAAAACCAAGCATTGATAGTGATAGTCTGTTTCCAAATCTTAACCTGAGAAAGTCGCGTTGGGCTACAGCGTGCAAGTCTACTGAGGGATAACCGCTCCCATGCTCCCGTTGAAGTAGAAAGTAAAGTCTAGCTTTGTCTAGGTTTTATATAGCAGAAAGAAGAATGAAAGAATCAAGAACTAATTTTTCTTCTCCTGCTTCTCCTGCTTCCCCTGCTCCCTGCTCCCTCTCGTTCCCATACTCTGTATGGGAATGAATTTTTAAAGGCTCTGCCTTTAATGATACCAGAGTCAGAGACTCTGCGATCGCATTCCCAGTCTGAGACTGGGACCGAGATGAACGACATCAAAGTTTATTTTTTCAAATTGTTGATTTTATTTGCTAGATCAAATATTTGATTGAACAGACTAATAAATGCCAATACCCAAATTGTAATACTCACAGGTGCGCCAATTATCATTCCGGCGATCGCCCAACCTCTCTGATGTTGTTTAAAAATAGGAGTCAGGAGGAGAATTAAAGACATTTTTTCATTTCTGTCCGCCCAGAAAAGTGCAAGGTTTTTCAGACTCAAGACGCTATAAAGAAAGCACCTACTGTCTTTTTTATGAGCCTCAACCCAACCTACAAATCAAGATATTTTTGATTTTGGCGAAGGTATTGATAACAGAAACTCAATTTTTACATATAGTCTCTCCGGCGAGAGGTATATATTACCGTGAGTGATTTCAGGTTAACAATCTATCCCAATTCAGTTACCAATGGTTACTAATTTGCCAAAAGTAGATGAAATTAAATCACCAAATATTTGCCAGGGAAAATTTTTGACACCATTCCAGCGTCAACTACTACAAAAAAATCTGGAAAAGGATTTACCTGAATTATCCCGCCAGCGTATCCAAATTATGTTGTTGGCAGATGAAGGGAAAACTCAAACACAAATTCGCAAAGAATTAGGATGTTGTCCAGCAACAGCAAGACATTGGATACATATAGCTCGTAGTGGGATGGCACACCAATGGAATTCATCGCCTATTGGTCGTCCTAAAATCGTCAATGAGGAATATTTAGAGCGGTTACAACAACTAATTAATCATAGTCCCCGTGAGTTTGGTTACAGTTTTGAAAAGTGGACAGCAGGTTGGTTAAGCAAGCATTTAGCCAAAGAATTAGAAATTAAAGTCAGTGATTGTCACATCAAGCGATTGCTCAAACAAATGGGATTATCCACCAGACCAAAATCGACTATAACCATGAAAAAAATAACCCAACCAACAGAAGAACGGCAAATTTACATTAGGGATCTGTCATCTGAAATTATAGCTAATGAAAGAAAAAAATTAGCTGTTAACTTTCTCCCATTAGCAAGCAATCAAAAATAAATTTCTTTAATAACTTCATAATATTATGGTACAAAACACATCTGCGACAACGGTAACTCATTCATTATTCAACAATATTCTTGGGTCTAATATTTCGGAAAATGAATTTCCAAAATATCAACACAAATTAAAATACCTAGAACCGAAATTAGGAAAAATATCCGTTATTGAACCGGGTATTTATATTGTCCTTAACAGTAAAATCCGGCTGACGGATCAAGCGGGAAAATTAATTAAAACAGTCACAATAGGAGAAGCCTATGGGCATTTCACATTGTTTCAACAAGAAAACTTCATACCTTACCAAGCCAAAGCCAGTCAAGATGTACAACTGTGTTTTATTCCCAGTGAATTACTTGTTTCATTGATAGCTAAATATCCGCAAATTAACACTCATTTAAAAACAGAAGCTCAAAATCTAAATTCTTTGTTATTTAACACTAACCCACAAGAAAATACAACATCTAATGTATCCGATCAGCCGATAAAAAAACCTACAACAGAAGAAAACCACAAACAAAAAAAGCCTAACCAAGCTTACTTTCCTCATCCTACTCAGAAAGTCAAACACCTCTTACAAAGAGTAACTCAACGCTATCCTTTCTTTGCCCAACAAAGTGAAGCAGACTGTGGTGCAGCGTGTTTAGTGATGATATCCCGATACTGGGGAAAAACTATCAGTATTAACCGCTTGCGGGATATTGCCAATGTTGATCGTAGTGGTGCATCTTTACATGGTTTAATAGCTGCTGCGGAAAGTATTGGATTTAATACCCGTCCCATAAAAACCAAAATCGAGTATTTAGCAAAACAAAAATTACCCGCAATTATTCATTGGCAAGGTCAACATTATATAGTTGTTTATGAAATTACCAATAAACAGATAATTGTAGGAGATCCAGCTATTGGTCAAAAAACTCTCAACTACAAAGAATTTCAAGAGAATTGGACTGGATATACACTACTATTAGAACCCACAGTATCATTCAAAAATACCCAAGAAAGCACTACTCCATTCTGGCAATTTTTTGAACTAATTAAACCTCATCGTTTGGTACTATTAGAAATATTCATTGCCTCACTCTTGATCCAAATCTTTGGACTTATCACACCCCTATTTACTCAATTAATATTAGACCGTGTAGTAGTACAACGCTCTGCACTGACATTAACAACAATCGGTTTGGGATTGATGATTTTTAGCCTTTTTCGTGTAGGGATAACAGGATTAAGAGAATATCTTTTAGGTCACACTGCCAACAAAATAGATGTGGCTTTAGTTGTTGGCTTTATTCGCCATACATTGCAGCTACCAATTAATTTTTTTGAGACCCGTTATGTAGGAGATATTATTTCTCGATTACAAGAAAATAGCAAAATTAAAGACTTTTTAACTGGTGAATCATTGTCAATCCTGCTAGATTTAATCACTGTTTTTATCTACTTAGGATTGATGTTTTGGTATAGTTGGCAAATGGCTTTACTTGCCTTACTTATTGTACCGCCATTTTTCCTATTAGCCTTAATTGCTACCCCTTTTCTCCAGAAAATTTCCAGAGAGATATTTAATGCTAATACCAATGAAAGTAGCTATTTAATTGAAGTGATTACCGGTGTACAAACAGTAAAATCTATCGCCGTAGAACAGTCTGTAAGATGGCATTGGGAAGAATTATTACAAAAGGAGGTTAAAAAAAGTTTCTCTGGTCAAGTTATTGGTAATGGATTGCAAATTTTTAGTAACACAATAGAAGCAGTTATTTCTACTGGTTTATTGTGGTATGGGGCGCATTTAGTAATTAATAACCAGTTAACTATTGGACAATTAGTAGCATTTAATATGTTACTAGGAAATGTGATTAGCCCCTTTCAGAGATTATCAGTTTTGTGGAATAAATTACAGGAGGTAATCATTGCCTTAGAACGGATTAATGATGTTTTAGATGCAGAACCAGAAGAAGATTTACAGCAACAATTTAAGCAATACTTACCCAAACTTCAAGGTGAAATTCGCTTTGAAAATGTTACATTTCGCTACCATAAACATGATTCTGTGAATATTTTAGAAAATCTCAATTTCACAATTCAACCGGGTCAAATGGTAGCTTTAGTAGGACGCAGTGGTTGTGGTAAAACTACACTTTCTAAATTACTTTTAGGGCTACATTTACCCACAGAAGGAGCAATTTTTATTGATGGATATGATATTACTACTATTTCTTTACGTTCTTTACGTCAGCAAATAGGAGTAGTTGACCAAGATACATTTTTATTTGGTGGAACAATTCGTGAAAATATTAGCTTGGCACATCCTGAAGCCAGTTTAGGAGAAATTAGAGAAGCAGCAAGATTGGCTGGTGCTGATGAATTTATCAAAGACTTAGCACTGGGTTATGAAACCATAATTGGTGAAAATGGAGGATTATTGTCTGGTGGACAAAGACAAAGAATTGCCATTGCTAGGGCATTTTTAGGCAATCCCCCATTATTGATTTTAGATGAAGCAACTTCTCATTTAGATACTGAATCTGAACAAATTATCCAAAAAAATTTGAATGCAATTCTCAAATCAAGAACTTCTTTAGTAATTGCCCATCGGTTGTCTACTGTGCAGAACGCTGATTTAATTTTGGTGTTGGATAAAGGTGTGTTAGTTGAAAGTGGAACTCATGCAGAATTAATGTCGAAGCGGGGGCATTATTTCTATCTCAATCAACAGCAATTAAATATTATCTGCTGAACTGTGTAAGCAATTTTAAGCCCTATCTAACAATTTACACTGAGGAAAATAAATCATGACTAATCAATTGAAGGTAAGACAAACTACGCAACTTCAAAATTATGAATATCAGCAAGAATTAGTATCTGAAAATGCAGCTATAGCAACAGATGATTGGTCTTTTTTTACTAAAGAATTACTTGATGGCTTACCTCAAGTTTGGACTAGAGGATTACTGTATTTTCTAGTAATTTTTGTTGCCATTATCTTACCTTGGTCTATGTTATATAAAGTTGATGAAACTGGCGCTGCTAGAGGGCGAATTGAGCCAAAAGGTAAAACTGTAAAACTAGATAGTCCTGTATCTGGGACTGTTAAAGACATTAATATTAAAGAAGGTGATGTGGTGAAAAATGGACAAAAAATACTAAGTTTAGATACAGATTTATTAAACAAGGAATTACAACAAGGGGAAGATAAATTAAAAGGATTGTTAAATCGAGGATTCCAGTTAAATTTATCCAAACAACAGTTAGTTGTTGCCTTAACAACCCAACAACAACAAAATCAATCTCAAACCTTAGAAAAGCAAGCTCAAATAGACCAAGCACAGCAAAATTTAATGGCGACTACTAATGTTTATCAACTACAAAAAGAGGAAAAAATTACTCAAGTAAATCAAGCTAAACAAAATCTTGAATATAGTAAAACTGCTAGTAATTTAGCACAAAGTAGTTTAACCAGTGCTTTAAGAGAAAAAGAACGTTATCGTCAGCTTTGGCAGCAAGGAGTAGTTCCAGAAATCAATGTCATAGAAAAGCAAGATATAGTCCAAGAGAAACAAAAGTTATATAAACAAAGCCAGTCAGATATTCAACAATCTCAGTTACGTTTAGCTGAACAACAAAGTAATTATCAACGAATTATCAAACAAGGAAAGGCAGATATTACCCAAGCACAATTACGATTAAATGAACAAAAACGGAGTTATCAAACTTTAATTCAGACGGGTAAGTTAGCTTTACTCAAGATTGAAGAACAACAAAAAAATCTGGAAACAGAAATTACCACTTTAAACGCGGAAATTGAGCAAACTAAAAGACAAATTGAATCATTAAAAATTCAATTAGGACAACGAGAATTAAAGGCAAATGTGAGTGGTACTGTGTTTCAGTTACCTATTCAAAAAGCTGGTGCTGTAGTACAACCAGGAACAATGATAGCGGAAATTGCTCCTCTGGGTTCGCCTTTGATAATTCGGGCGCAAATGATGACTAATGAAAGTGGTTCTTTGCGAAAAGGATTACCAGTTAAGTTGAAATTTGATGCTTATCCTTTTCAAGAACATGGAATAGTAGAAGGAGAGGTAATAGCTATTTCTCCTACTGCTACAGAAGTGGATACAGCTAATGGCAAAGTATCAGCTTATAACTTAGAAATTTCTCTGCAACAGAATTGTATTAAGAGTGGAAATAAATGTATTCCTTTTCGTCCAGGGGATACGGCAACGGCTGAAGTAATTGTGCGTCAACGGCGAATTATTGATTTTCTAATTGACCCATTTAAACAGTTACAAAAAGGCGGTTTGCAATTGTAGTCAGATGAAAATTCAATAATTTATAGACTAATACTTTTCGCTTCAGCCGAAAAAATAGAATTATGTAGGTTTGGTTGACTTCAGAAAACCCAACCTACAAAAACTAATTAACCACCATTAATCAAAAACAAACATCATGTTACAATATCAATCTTTGACTATTACTAATAACGATATTCTCCATCAAATCAAACTTGATTGTAAAATCCCTGAAATAGTTAAACAAATAATTACCCGCAAAGTTATTACTGATGCTGCGACTGAAGCGGGAATTAAAATTGAAACAGAAGAACTTCAAGCAGCAGCGGATGAAATGCGATTAATGAATAAACTCATAAATGCTGAGGATACCTGGGCATGGTTGAATAAAAATGGTTTGTCTATTGATGATTTTGAAGCAATTATCTACAACAATTTACTATCTACAAAATTGGCTATTCATTTGTTTGCGGAGAAGATTGAATCTTATTTTTTTGAACGAAAGTTAGATTATGTTGGGGCTGTCATTTATGAGGTAATTTTAGATGATGAAGATTTGGCTGATGAACTTTTCTATGCTATTCAGGAAGGGGAAACTAATTTTTATGATGTGGCGCGTTTACATATTCAAAATGTAGAATTAAAACGCAAAAGAGGATATAGGGGAATTATGCACCGTCAAGATTTAAAACCAGAAATTTCTGCTGCGGTTTTTGCTGCTAAACCACCAGAAGTTTTAAAACCCATTGTGACATCTTTGGGAGTACATTTAATTTTGGTTGATGAGATTGTTAAAGCAGAATTAGATGATGAACTAGCTTATCAAATTGGTATGGATTTATTTTCTCAGTGGTTAAAGCAAAAGATTGAACAGATTGATTTTGAATTGGTTATTCAATAAATAATTAATGTAGAAAATATATAGCATTCCTTACCCTTTACCTGGAGAAAATACATAGATAAAAATCCTTATTTTATAAGCATTTGCGGCTGTTTTAATTCTCAGGTTTCATTCAGGATTGCTATATTTGTTAAGCTGTTGTGCATTTAATTTGTATAAGTGGAACAGGCATCTTGCCTGTTTCACAAAAGTTCAGAATATTAGGATTATACAATTTAGCTGTGTAACAGCTTATATGGTTAAAATTTAATAGTTTTTATAAACTAAATTTAGCATACTATGTACGGAATAGCCATAGTATTTATATTAGAAGTGTTGAAAAAAAGTGGTTAGCACAACTGCCGACCACTTTTCTTATTACAAGTAATAGGACTGAAATTTTTACACAGTATGTTTTTGTGTAATTAATTTTGTCTTACTACTTATTAATAAGCTAACAAATTTTTAATTTGCATAACCAGGATAGGTAGGATATCCATCGCACAAGAGTTTTAATTTTAGGTATATGCAAATTAAATATCCAACGGCTTATCTAATACCAGGCAGTTGTACCCAAGAATCCTAATGCCAAAGTGCGTGTCGGTCCCAATACTCTTCCTATAGGAGAAGCATAAAAGCCACCAGTTGCAAAAGCACCCACATCACGCCAATTAATACTTCCTGTTGTACGATAACTATGGTAAGCACCATACCCTGCCCCAACAGCAGTATAACCAATTACAGGAGCAAACCACCAACCACCATGAATATCTAAAATTTCCGCCTCAGTTAATTCATTAAAAAGTTCAGAGGTAGAGGAATTAAGATTAGCTGCTTGCAAGTTGTTAATTTTGATGTTAGCCATTTTGAAATCTACTCCAAATTAATTTTGTTTGTTTTTGGGAAATCAGCTTTTTCTTGCCTCTTTCCATGACTATAATCTCTCATTTATTTCGTGAAGGCAATAGTTTTTAAATTGAAAAACGTACATAAATAATGCAATTTTTGACCTCAATTTACTTGATCAAAATATCTACAACTGCGGAAATTAATCTATTGAGTTGAATATTCAGACACTAATTGCTAATTTATCGCTCAAAATTACTACATTTATGAGCTTTTTTGTTAATGCAATTTAGTTAAACAACATAACTAAAATGACTACAAATCCTTATCCCAAAACAGTTTCAGGTAATTTTAGACAACACTTAAAGATAAATTGTCCAATTTCTTTGGACAAAAAAGACTTTTCCCCCTTTCCTCTGTATATCTGTAGATAGGATTTTTTTGTCATAAGCACCCTATTCCCTGTCACCTGTGCTTTGTGGGAGTTTTCCCGTCAAAACTGCATAAGGTGAGGGAGTCGAGAGTTATGAATCAATGGCAGGTGATACTGTTGTAGATAGTTAAATACAAATATTTATGGGTGTGAGATCACGATATTGGCAGTTGGTAAAAATTGATGCAGCGGGACGGCGACAGATTCAGGAAATTACTCCAGCTAAGGCGTTTTTTCTGGAGATGTTTCCCACTGCTACAGTTAATGATGATCTCCCAGATGCAGAAATTAACAAAAAACTACTGCAATTATCCCAAAATGCACCTGTTGATAGATGTTTGTTAGCAGAACGTTGTCTACTCTGTTTTATATCCTGGCAAATTGAGCAAGTTTGCTTACAATTAGAAGCTAAATTTGGGACTGTTCATGGTTTTAAATGTACTGACTTATTGCTTTGTGTTCTCGATGATGATGGTAAACTAGAACCTGTTAGTAATTATCAGTCTTTTTCTCGTCAAATTTTGCAGAGTTTTGATCCAGAAAAAAGCAATTTGACAACCTGGACAAATACACGAGTGAAACAAAATCATAGACTTAATCAATTCCTGTTAGAATGTGGAGTTTATTTAGTTAGTGATTGGGCAATTCTCAATGATACAAAACCTAAACAGTTACAACGAATCTTTACGGAATTTTACTCTTTTACTGCTGGTGAAATTCTCCAAGCTCAACAACTTTTAGAAAGTTATCATGCTATTTATAGAACTGCTCGTTTAGAACAACTTAGGAAGAAAAAAGAAGATAATTTAGAACAACCTCCCAAGAGAAGAGGAGGAAAATGTACTATACCGACAATTGACCAATTACAAGCTATTGCTACTCTTTTACAAAGTAAAACAAATCAAACTCTCAGCAGTGAAACTGTAATGGCACAATTACAAAAACTCGCTGAACAATTACGACAGTATCGAATTTATGCGCGGGGTGGTTCTTTACCAGCAGAATCTTTAGATGTTGTTGATCCTGATGTCTATGGCGGGGGAATTGCAGGTTTTCATAATACTACACAAGCAGTAAATGATGAAGATGAACAAACAGAATTTTTGCAATTATATCGCTCACAATTTATGGCTAGTTTACAACAAGCTTTAGCTATAGTTACTCAAAGAAGAGTAGAACAATTACAACGAAAAAAGGGTGATAAAGCTAAAAAGTTTTTGTTTGCACTTCAGTTATTTCACTGTCAAAATTTATCAATGACAGAAATTGCTGCAAAAGTGGGATTACGCGCTCAAGATGCTGTTACTCGTTTTTTAAAGTTAAAAGATTTTCGTGCTGATGTTGGCCAAGAGCTTTTAATCATCTTATGTAATTCTGTTATGGAATTAGCAAAAAATTATTCTCGCTCAGATAGTCTACAAACCTTAGAAGAAAAAATTAATATTGCTCTCAATGAACAAATTAATCATGTGATTGAAGCTGCTGAAATTCAAGCACAAACAGCAAAAACTCTCACTCCCAAAACCAGTATTTTTAACCAGCTTCTTTGCCACTATTTAGATGATATCATCAGTTAACGAGGAACTATGAATAACTTGTCAAATAATCTCACAAATAATCTCACAAATAATCATCAGCCAATGTCCCTTGAATTTGAAGTTTTACCTATAAGTGCTATTAATCTTGAGCCTGAACAAATTACTCAAGCGGTAGAAAACAGCCTGAAAATAAAAAATCAAGCTCAACAATGGCAAACTTATATTAATACTTTGGCATTATTTACTTTTAAAGCATGGTTGACAGAAAGAGCAGATTCTCTGACTGTTAATGATGATAAATGTACGGTATTTCAACCAGCTATAGCTAATCTTATTCCTGCTGTTGCTAATTTGCAAGTGGGTGAATTTAAGCTTTGCTTATTGACTAATGATAGTCTTGGTGATAATCAAATAATTGTACCGAGAGCCGTTGTAGAATTACCAGAATACATTGCTCATTTTTATGTATTAATAGAAGTTTTGGAAGAACAAGAAATAGCAATAGTTTCCGGCTTTTTATCCTATCAACAATTGATAGAAAAACAAACAGCAGCGAATTTACAACCTGAAACAGACTGGACTTATCAAATGCCGGTGGGTTGGTTTGCACAAGAACCAAATTCTTTATTATTAAACTTGCGTTGTTTAGAAGCAAATGCCATTACTTTACCAGTTACCAACAACCAAAGAACGCAAACTTTAGTATCAATGCAAAATGAGTTAATGGCATTATTACCACAATTACAATTACCTAATGTTGAATTTTGGCAAGTATTAACTTGGGAACAAGGAAGTGCAGTAATTAGTAATTTAGAATTACTCAATTGGCTAGATAATTTACAGCAGCAAGGACATAATTATTCACTGCAAGATAGTTTAAAAGATTTATTCAAACTGTTAACCCAACCAGCGATAAATGTAGGGCGTTGGTTATGGGATGAGTTAGATGAATTAGCAGCGGAACTTTCTTGGCAATTATTACCTAATATAGCACCTATACCAGCTTTGCGGAGTCCTGTGGAGGAATTTCAAGTAATTACTAACCAACTCCAAAGCAGGGGTTTAGAAATTCCCTCTCAAGCGCGGGGTGCTTATCATGATTTGTTGTTGGCAGGATTTCCCCTGCGATTGTATGCTGTAACTTGGCCAATATTATCTGAATCAGATCCTTCGTGGACATTATTATTAGTTTTGGGTACAACTGCACAAAATTCTTTACCTGCTGATTTAAAATTGCGAGTGAGTGATCAGACTAGCATTTTAATAGAACAAGGTATTAATCCACAACAGGGTGATTCTTATTTGTTTACTCGTGTTGTGGGTAGTTGGGATGAGAAGTTTTTGGTGAGTGTGAGTTTAGTAGATGGTGTTGAATTGACCTTGCCTCCATTTACATTTTATCCTGGGCGGTCATATTAATTTTAGTTGGTTACGTTTTTTGTAACGGATGATTATGGCACGGATAAAATGGGAGCATTCCAATTTTAAAAAAATAAACTTAGCCACTGTAAAATCTCTCTAAAACTCTCTTCCCTTCGTTTCCTTCGTCCCTTCGTGGTTCGTTCACTTCAAGTCTTGAACTCAACCAAAAAATCAACTTACACATTTGGGATGCTCCCGATAAAATTTGGTTGAGGTGAAAAAATATCAAATTTTTTCTCAAATTTTTGCATAAGCTCCCTAAGTGTGAGATATAGATAAATATACAAGATAAATATACAGCAATCTATTTTCACCCTGCTTAGAGGAGTGTCTACCATGCTTTACCGTCTTAAATCCCTTTCTCTTGTGACTTTGGTGCTTTCCCTGTCTTTCCCTGTCGGTGTTGCTGAATCAAGGACAAAGGAAATTATACCAACTACCTTGACTGCACAGACAGAAATTACAGAACCACGCAAAAATGAAGCGTTGGGGCTGAATAACTCCAGCTTTCTGAACCATAACTCAAGAATTAACCAGGTATTGGCACAAAAACCAAATAATCAAAAAACTCAAGCAGAAAAACTGCTGCAAAAAGGTGAAGAACTGCTGTTTAATGAGCAATCTCAAGCTGCTTTGCAAAGTTTTCAACAGGCATTGAAGATTTATCGCCGAATTAATAACTCCCTGGGAGCAGGTGAGTCAATTAGATTAATTGGTAGAGCTTACTATGATTTGAAAGATGAAAAGAAGGCAATGACTTACTATAAACGGGCATTGCAAATCGCTGAAACTATCAAAAATCGTGAATTAAAAGGAAAAACATTACTTGCATTAGGAGGCCTGTATTCTCTAAAAGAACCTAAACGCGCTATTTCCTACTATGAAGAAGCTTTAAAAATTGCCAAAGCTATTAATAATTTTGACTTGCAAGCAAGAGTCAATTTCAATTTGGGTAGAGAGACAGAGTATCAAATAGCTTTAGGAAAAGATGATCGCGCCGGTAAATACTATCAAGAAAGTATGATAAATGCACAAAAAAGTAAAAACCATGATACAAAAGTATGGGTACTATTCAAGCTAGGTTTTATTTACCAGTTCAGGAGGAATGCAGTCACAGGAATAAATTTATTAGAACAAGCTTTGGTAATTGTTAGACAGAATAGTAATTCTACAGCAGAAAAGCAGATCCTTCGCAAATACGAACCCTCTCTTCTTATTGCACTTGGCACAGGTTATAGATTCTTTGGTAACGAACTAAATAAAGATCCAGAAGCACTTATTCAAATCAACAAAGAACTTCAGTATTATGAAGAAGCTGTCGCAGTTGCCAAGGAGACAGGGGCAATTATTAAACAAGGAGAAGCGTTAGTTGAAATTGCCAATATCTACAAGGGGACTGAACCATCAAAAGCATTAGCAGCACTGGAGCAAGCTGCAAAAATATTCCAACAGGAGAATAATACTAACAAACTTCAAGCTACCTTGTCTACTTTGGGTGACGTTTATCAACAAATAGGACAATTAGAAAAATCTCTAACATACTATCAGCAAGCTTTAGTTGTTGTAGAGAAAGTAGTTACTCAATCTCCTCTAGATATTGTAAGCAAAAATTGGGCTCAAGCATCTATTTTTGATAGTATCGCCTATGTATATAGGAGTCTTAGTAAGTATGAAAAATCAATTGAATTTTATCAGCAATCGGTAGATATCTGGATCTTAACTTTTAAATATATTGAGGGTCTGAAACCAGATCAAAAAAATGTCTTTTCTATAATGTCTTATGTTGATAATATCAAACGTTTCATTAGAGGAGGCTATAGTGATATAGCATCGAATTATGTTTTTTTAGGGCAACAAGATCAAGTACGAAAAAATCACCAGTTAGGAAAAGCATATTCTGATTCTAGTTCTGATTCTAGTTCTGATTCTAGTTCTGATTCTAGTTCTGATTCTAAAGACCAGAATTTAAAATCTGCATTAGATAATTTAGAAATGTGGGGATCACTTGGAGTCATTGCAGCAAAAGCCTCTGCCTTAGCAGAGGTTGGTATTGCTTATGCTGAACTTGGAAAAAATGATCTGGCATCGAAACATTTTCAACAAGCAATTGAATTATCTGAAAATTTTCCTGCAACTCAAGCAAATATATTTGCTAGTATTGGGTTATTCTATACAAAACAAGGTCAATATGATTTAGCCATAAGTTTTCATGAAAAAGCAGTAGCAGCTGCCCAAAAAGCTAACGACAAATTATCACAAACACTAAATTTAAATGCAATTGGCAGAAATAATTTCGATATAGGCAATCTACCTAAAGCGGTGGTTGCTTTATATGAAGCTATTACAATTTATGAATCTGTGCGGATTGACCTAACAGATAAAAGCCAAATTTCTATTTTTGAATTGCAATCTACAACTTACACTATTTTACAGAAAAGTTTAATTGCTCAAAATAAGTTTCAAGAAGCATTAGAAGTAGCTGAACGTGGTAGGGCGAGAGCATTTGTAAATCTATTAACATCACGTATTTCAGGGAAGCAGGTTAATCAGTTAAATGTTCAACCACCAACCATTGAAAAAATCCAGAAAATTGCCAGAGAGCAAAATGCGACAATTGTAGAATATACAATTACTCATCAATCAGGAAGGCAAAATTATCCAAAAACTTGGAATCCATCTGAGATGTATATCTGGGTAGTTAAACCAACAGGGGAAATTAGCTTTAAACAAGTAGACCTGACAACATTAAAAACACCACTTGTTGATCTTGTAAAAAATAGCCGTATTTCTCTGGGTGCTGGAGGACGGGGAATTAAAGTAGAACCTACAGGTGAGGAAGTTCAAAAAGAGAATTTACAAACCCTACATAAAATATTAATTGATCCTATTGCTTCTCTTCTGCCTACTAACTCAGAAGAAAAAGTCATTTTTATTCCCCATGAATCGCTGTTTTTAGTTCCTTTTGTGGCACTGCAAGATCAAGATGGTAAATACTTAATTGAAAAGCACACAATCTTAACTGCACCAGCAATTCAAGTTTTAGATTTAACATATCAACAACGGCAAAAAGTCCGGGGTAAAGATATCTTAGTCATGGGTAATCCTATTATGCCTAAAGTGGGAAATCCTCCTGTACAACTTGACCCCCTTAAAGGTGCAGAAAAGGAAACTTTGGCAATTGCTAAATTCTTCCAAGATCAATTATTTAAAACTAAAGCTATCACTGGGAAAGATGCCACAGAAACTGCTTTCAAACAAAAATTATCATCTGCCAGAATTATTCATTTAGCAACACATGGACTTTTAGATGATACTGATAAAAGTATTCCTACTGCCATAGCCCTAGCACCTACGAAAAATGATGATGGTTTACTCACTCCTGGGGAAATTTTTGATTTATCTATTAATGCTGAATTGGTGGTTTTGAGTGCTTGCGATACTGGTAGAGGTGCAATTACTGGTGATGGTGTTGTTGGCTTATCTCGTTCTTTGATTACTGCTGGTGCGTCCAGTGTTATTGTCTCTTTGTGGGCTGTTCCAGATGCACCTACAGCAGAATTAATGACTGAGTTTTATCAACAATGGCAACAAAATCCTGATAAGGCTGTGGCGTTAAGAAATGCTATGCTCAACACTATGAAAAAAAGACCTGCTCCAGTAAATTGGGCGGCTTTTACTTTAATTGGTGAGTCTAAGTAGGTTAAAAAAACCAACATTTGTTAGAGGATGTTTTAAAAGTCCCTCATAGTGTATCCAATATTTTCAGATCCCCCCAACCCCCCTTATTAAGGGGGGCTAAATTCATTAAAGTCCCCCTTTTTAAGGGGGATTTAGGGGGATCAATCAGTATCTAATTTCACAACCGAAAACTTTTGAAACAACCTCTTAGAAAATCTTTGTTGGGTTTCTGTATTTAGCAGGCAAGATGCCTGCACCACAAAAGTTTTATCATTCAAACTTGTACCTCTTGAAAAATATGATGAATTTCACAGCTTTTTATCTCACAATTCAACAGGTTGAAAAATTATGTTTATTTCAATTATCTTGGGGGCAAGGACAAAATTTGAGTGTCAATGTCGCCTATCCAGAACATCTAACTAAACTATACCAAGAATGGCAAAAGATTTATCTGAGTTTTTATAATACAGCACTGCGGGGAAAAGTTGCAAATATGGGTAGTCTCCCTACCCCTCCCATTGATTGGCACGCTCGATTAGTACAAGCTGAAGCACAATTTTTATCTGTGTTTCATCACTGGTTACGCAGTGCAGAATTATTTGATATTCGTAAACAAATTGCTCAAGTTAGTAAACAAAATCAAACCCCATATCTTGATATTTTTATCGCTTGCATTACTCCAGATTTAGCCAAGTTGCCTTGGGAAGTATGGGAAATTGGTACAGAATTTGCTTTAGATTCTAGTCAAATTCGCATTGTCCGCACTGCTACAAATCGTCGAGGAACGGTGATAAATACTCAAGGTAAATATCCAAGTAAAGCTAGAATTTTAGTGATTTTAGGAGATGACACAGGTTTAAATTTTGAATCGGAAAAACAAGCTATTGCATCTTTAAAAGATTATGCAGATGTTAAATTTATCGGTTGGCAACCTAACAAGAATATTGATTACTTAAAAACTGAAATCGTCCAAACTATTTCTTGCCAAAATGGCTGGGATATTTTATTTTTTGCAGGACATAGTAATGAAACTAATTTGACTGGTGGTGAATTAGGTATTGCTCCTGGTGTAGCTTTATCAATTTCTCAACTTGAACCGGCTTTAATTACTGCTAAAGATAGAGGATTACAATGTGCTATTTTCAATTCTTGTAATGGATTGAGTATTGCTGATAAATTAATTGATTTGGGTATCAGTCAAGTTGCGGTAATGCGTGAACCTATTCATAATCAAGTAGCAGAAGTATTTTTACCCCGCTTTTTACAAGCTTTGTCTGAATATAAAGATGTTCATGAATCGTTGATTTCAGCAGCACAATATTTAAAAGTTGAAAAGAATTTTACTTATCCCAGTGCATATTTAATTCCTTGTTTATTTCGGCATCCAGGATCAGAGTTATTTCTTCTTCAACCTGCTTTTATTAATCAAGCAATTCAAAAGTTAATTCCTAATCGTCGAGAATTAATTGTAGTTTCAATTTTATTAATTATTAGTTTGCTATTACCAGTTCAACAATTTTTATTACAGCGTCGAATATTATTACAAGCTATTTATCGTCAACTTACAGGACAAGTTGCTGCTACAGTTGCAACCGTAGAAACTCCCCCAGTTCTGTTGATAGAAATTGATGAAGATTCTATTAGAAAAGCTAAAATTTCTAACCCTAAACCGATTGATCGTAAGTATTTAGCAAATTTGATTGATAAGTTAACAGCTAATCAAGCTAAGATTATAGGTATTGATTATTTATTAGATAGACATCAAGGAGAAAGCGATCGCATTCTTGCCAACTCTATCAAAACTGCTGTAAAATCAGCAAAACCGACATGGTTTGTTTTTGCTGGAACCGCAAATCAAGATGGTCAATGGTTACGGGTACTCCCTAATATTGCGGATCTTAATTGGAGTTTAGAAGGTGAAATTGAGATTTTACCTGGATATATGCAATTAATACCTGAAGATAATTCTCAATCCTCAATTTGGAGTTTTTCAGGTTTATTAACTATTAGTCATCAATTACAACAATTTCCTAATGCACTACAACCTAAATTAGATAGTCAGCAAGATTTTTCTCTACAGATGAGAAATTTTCTTTATTCTCAAAAAGAAAATCAGCCTAATATGCTCACATCTTTGATATCCAAAAGATCCCATTCTCAACCAATTACAACTTTAAGTTACTCACTGCATCAAATGTGGATGCACCCAATTATTGATTTTTCTATTTCTCCTCAAGCAATATATAAAAATATTCCCGCTTGGCAATTATTGGAAGATCAAAATATTCCTCATAATTTACAAGATACAATAGTAATTGTTGCAGCAAGATATGAAGAAGCTGGATTATCTTATCCAGGTGAGGATAATATTTCAATATCAAACTTTCCTGCTATTAAATATTGGCGTGATCAAGAAAATCCCATTAATCAAAGCAAAATAAGCCAAATATTAACAGGTGGTGAATATCATGCCTATATGGTACATCATTTACTCACTAACAGATTAGTTATTCCCATTCCTGATTTCTGGATGGTGGGAATAGCTATATTCATAGGTAAAGGTTTAAATTTATATTTAGTCCTATATTTAGTCTCCAGGAACAAATCTCCTCAACTGCAATCTTTAATCCTAGTCACTATAATTACAGGGATTTATGGTTTAATAAGTTTACAAGTCTACATTTCTGCAACTGCAATTTTATTACCTTGTCTGTTACCTTCCATAACATTGTGGTTTTACATTCTATCTGCGATTTCGGAGAAAAAAAATGATGAATAAGTCTTTTTTATCTAGGGTAATTTTATCATCTCTGGTTTTTAGCACTTTAGCTATTTTACCAAATCAAGCGGTTTTGGCTAGGAAAAATCCCCAGAAACCTACTTCTTTTTGGGGTAATATATCCCAAATTCTATTCTCTAAAAAACCACCCGTAAAACCGCGTAAAGGTGGTTCTCGTCCTATAGACTCTATCTGCATAATTTCCCCAGATACTCCTTCTGAAACTAGAATTATTTGGAGCGATCGCCCTTTATTTGCGTGGCAAGGTAAAGTAAAAACAATAAAAGTCACTGATCTAAATAATAATACTGTTATTTTCAGTGAGAATGTAGAAAACACTCAACAATTTACTTACACAGGTGAACCATTGCAACCAGGCCAAACCTACAAGTTAGATATATTTTTGGGTAAAGAAAATCCAGCAGTATTTGTGAAATTTCAAATTATGGAGAGTGAACAACGTGATAGTATTACCGCAGAGTTAAAGAAGCTAAAAAGTCGCTTACAAGCAAAAAAAAGTCATTCTGAGGCGATCGCTGTTGCTAAAGCTGACTACTTTGCTAAGTTGGGTTTATGGTCAGATGTGTTACAGCAAGCTTACTCAGTACAAAAACCCTCTCCTGAGTTAGATAGGATGCTCAAAGAAATTCCTAAGCAGTTATGTAAAGATTCAAAAGCAGAGAGTAAAGATACCAATAGTTTTCGGTTAAGGTCAAAAACATAATAGACATCTCCGAAAATTAATTATGCGTAACCTGAAACCCTTGGTAGGGACAATTCATGAATTGTCCCTACATCTTTTTCGGAGAGGTCTAATATGTAGGTTGGGTTGACGATAGGAAACCCAACATTTAAGCTATTGTGCATTTAAAATGCACAATAGTAAGTTTAAATTTAGAACTTAAAATTAAAATATTTAAAGGCTATTTTGTTTTAGTTAAAAAACATAATATTTAGCTGCATATTAGCTTATAAGGATTTGTTGGGTTTCACTTTGTTCAACCCAACCTACGAATTACCTAAAATATCACATATTCGCCTTGCTTTTGCATTAGCTCTTGACAAAACTCTTTCTGCTAATTGCTTATTTACTTTACGTTTTCCCCTTGTATGTTTTTTACTATTTTATCTGTATAATTCACCATAGAAGAATCCCTTAGAAGAAAATGAAAAATATAGTTTTTGGATTTGTGTTTGGCTTTGCTACTGCGATGCTCTTCAATATTATGCGTCACTATCTAACAGGTCTTGGCATTAGTGCTGGAGACTGGTTGAATTTCAGTGCAGCAATGTTAGCAGTAATAGTATCTCTATGGGATAAAGTCCCATTTTTGACTGAACATCAGAAGTCCAACAGCAAGCTAGATGAAGTCACTACAATTACACAAGGACTTGCTGTTGGTTACTTTTACAACTTTTTACAAGATATCAACGCCATACTTGAAAATGATATTAAGGTTCTATTTGAGGATCAAACACAAAAAACGTTTTCACGTGATCAAGTAGAAATCCAATTGGTAATTCCTAAACGGCTAAACGCCGCCTCTATCCGCCACGCAAGAGATAGTATCAAGGTAGAAAGGCAAGCGGATATTATGAGACCAGGACGCAACTTCAAGATTAACTATGCACTTGAAAATGACGGAGCAAAATTGATCATTAAGGATTTAATTAAACCATCTTTTACCATCAAAGAGTATATGGAGCAATATCTCAAACTAGATCCAGATACAGAGGAGTGGCGTTCCTTGGAAACACAACCATTAGATAAGTTCTGTGAAACAATTAACTTTCTATGCAATAAGTCACAGGGTGTTGCCATCAACCAGATTTCTTGGAGAAAAATTGAGTGAAATATGCTTTGTATATATTACAATGCTTATTTGAAGCATTTTAAACTATTAAATCGTCGCATTAAAAAATCAGTGTTTGTTGGGTTTCACTGTCACTGGTCCTTCACAGATAACTTTTTCAGCAAACCCTAATTAATTGTTAGATAGTGGAACAGGCTTCTAGCCTGTTAACGGGCAAGACTTGTACTGAGCGGTTAGTGAGCGCAGTCGAACTATGTCGAAGTATGCCCATCCCACATTTTATATTTAATTGCAACCAGCTACTTACCCAGATCCTCGACTTGTTAAAGAAATCGGGGATTTATTTTTTTTACATCACTATTTTTGCATAAGCTCCAAAACCTTAGAAATATATATAGTTGTGAACCAATAGTAAATCCAATTACTCAACTTAATTATTTTTGAGGAAATAAAACCATGAAAGTTTGGAAATTAGCAGCAAGCATTTTGGTATTAGGCACAATAGTTATTAGCCCCAAAGCCAACGCTCAAAATTTGTTAAAACCCCAACAATTAACACCATTGCAGAACTCAGTAAATTCAAATTCTCAAGATGTAGATACATACTTTATACAGGGTTTTAAAAAAGTAGAATCGGGAGATTATCGAGGAGCGATCGCTAATTTTAACCAAATTCTCGAAATTGATCCTAATAATGCTTATGCCTATATTGGCCGTGGATTTAGTAGATTTAGCTTAGGAAGCTATAGAGGAGCAAAAAAAGATTTTGATCAAGCCTTAGAAATTACTCCTGATATTGCTTATGCTCACTTTTTTAGAGGTCTTACCCTAGTCATGTTAGAAGATAAACAAGGAGGAATTGCTGATTTGAAACAAGCATCTATTTTGTTTAAACAAGAAGGAGAAGATGAATTATCCCAAAAAGCAGATAACGCAGTCAAACAAATAGAAGCTAGTTAGAAATTATCCCATAAATTACTCAAAAATCGTAGGTTGGGTTGACACCAGGAAACCCAACATTTCCCCATTTTCACATCACATAATCTCCCTGTCAAAATAAAATTGCATAAGCTCCAAAACCCTAGAGGTATATAAACTTTGATATTTTGATATAGCAATTTACCATTCAAGTGAGGTACAAGCTGTAATAATTAAACGCAGATGAACGCAGATAAACGCAGATTATTTTGTACTTCACTAGATTAGGAAACACTATATAATTAATAATCTCCTACTTAACCATGAACAACTTCAAAATTACCCCCCTGAGCTTAATTTCCCAATTAACATCAACTTGCATCATAATTTTAGCAACTATTTCCATACCTGTTAACACCGTTCAAGCCAATAATATATCTCATTCTCCTCACCAAAAATCAACATACAACCAATTACAAAAAAACCTCATTCATCAGAATCAACTAGAAGCGGCATTAGAAATTTCTGAACGCAGCCGCAATGGGGGATTTTGGGAATTATTAACTTCACATAAATCCCATAAAATAGCCAAATCTCTATCTTCAGAAGAAATTAAACAAGTTGCTAAAAAACAAAATGCCACAATTGTGCAATATTCAATTATCAATGATGAATTTGTCATTGCAGGTAAAAAACAAACTCAAGAATCAGAACTGCTAATTTGGGTAATTCAACCTACAGGAGAAATTGCACTTCGTCAAGTGAATCTAAAACCTTTATGGCAAAAAGAAAATACATCTTTAAGTGATTTAGTCGCAGAAAGTCGCCTGAGAATGGGAGCGCGACATAGAAATAATAAAGAAATCAAAGTAGTTCCTACAGAAGAGCATATTTACAAAAAACATTTGCAGAAACTACATGAAATTTTAATTCAACCCATTGCTGATTTATTGCCAAATCAACCCGATAAACACATTATTTTCATTCCTCAAGGAGACTTATTTTTTGTTCCCTTTGCAGCATTGCAGGATAAAAAAGGTCAATATTTAATTGAAAAACATACCATTGCCACTGCGCCCTCAATTCAAGTTTTAGATTTACTTTATCAACGAAAACGGCAAAATCAAGGATTAGTTAAAGATGTGTTAATTGTCGGTAATCCTATCATGCCTACTAAACCATTGCAACCAGGGGAAAATCCGCCAGAAACATTTAATCTTCCAGGTGCAGAACAAGAAGCAAAACAAATAGCTGGGATTTTTAATACCCAAGCACTGACAGGAAAAGCAGCCACAGAAACCGCAATTGTTCAAAGAATGCCCCAAGCGAAAATAATTCATTTAGCTGTAAGCAATGTAAGAAATAAAGAGGGAGAATTTAGCGATGTATTAGCTTTAGGAACTTCCGAACAAGATGATGGGTGGCTGACATCTGAAGAAATTATCAACTTGAATTTAAAAGCGGAATTAGTGGTATTAAGTGGTAATGATACAGCTATAGGAAAAGTTACCAATGATGGTGTAATTGGTTTATCGCGGTCTTTTTTTACCGCAGGTGCTACCAGCGTGATTGGTTCTTTGTGGAGTGTGTCGGATAGGGAAACAGTATTTTTGATGACTGAGTTTTATCAAGAATTAAGTAAAAATCCAGATCAAGCTGCTGCTTTGCGTCAGGCAATGTTAACAACTATGAAGAAATACCCAAATCCGATGAGTTGGGCTAGTTTTATTTTAATTGGTGATGGGTGATGGGTGATTGGTGATGGGGTGAAATTATCCTTGATCTCCTGACTCAAGAGGGCAACCACAGGGGGTTTGCCCCTACGACTCCTGACTTTTGATAATTGGTATAAAATGTATGTCTGATTACAAAATTCGGTTAATTGCATTGATCACATTTATGCTGACGGTTTTACAACCTGCGGTTAATTTACCAGTGTTATTCCAGGTATCACAGGTATTTGCACAAACACCCGCAGCGCGGAAAGCAGAAGCAGATAGACTATTTCAGCAAGGTATTGAGCAATGTAATAACAGTCAATTTACAGCAGCATTACAGTCGTTTCAAGAGGCATTGATTATTTATCGGCAAATCAAAAACCGTTATGGTGAGGCACGTGCTTTAGGTCTTCAAGGTGAAGCTTACCTTAAACTGGGAGATAAAGCTAATGCGATCGCATCTTTCAAACAAGCTTTAGCAATTGCCAAGGAAATCAATAATCAAGATTTGGAGAAACTTGCTCAGGAACGTCTACAGTTTGCTCAAACTGAAAATGACCCTCGTAAAGCACAAGCAGATAGACTCTTTAAGCAAGGTATTGAACAGTATGAAACCAGTCAATTTACAGCAGCATTACAGTCTTGGCAACAAGCATTGATCATTTATCGGCAAATCAAAAACCGTAAAGGTGAGGGTGCTGTTTTAGGTGGTTTGGGAATTGCTTACCATGCACTGGGAGATTACACCAAAGCTATTGAATACTACTCTTCCAGTTTAGCCATTGCCCGTGAAATCAAAGACCGTCAAGGTGAGGGTAATGCTCTAGATAATCTGGGAAATGCTTACTATGCACTGGGAGATTACACCAAAGCCATTGAATACTTCTCCTCCAGTTTAGCTATTTTCCGTGAAATCAAAAACAGTAGAGGTGAGGGTGCTGCTTTAGGTGGTCTGGGAAATGCTTACAATGCACTGGGAGAATACACCAAAGCCATTGAATACCACTCCTCCAGTTTAGCCATTGCCCGTGAAATCAAAGACCGTAATGGTGAGGGTGCTGCTTTAGGTGGTCTGGGAAATGCTTACAATGCACTGGGAGAATACACCAAAGCCATTGAATACCACACCTCCAGTTTAGCCATTGCCCGTGAAATCAAAGACCGTAATGGTGAGGGTGCTGCTTTAGGTGGTCTGGGAAATGCTTACAATGCACTGGGAGAATACACCAAAGCCATTGAATACCACACCTCCAGTTTAGCCATTGCCCGTGAAATCAAAGACCGTAATGGTGAGGGTGCTGCTTTAGGTGGTCTGGGAAATGCTTACAATGCACTGGGAGAATACACCAAAGCCATTGAATACCACACCTCCAGTTTAGCCATTGCCCGTGAAATCAAAGACCGTAATGGTGAGGGTCAATCTCTAGGTAATCTGGGAAATGCTTACGATGCACTAGGAGAATACACCAAAGCCATTGAATACTTCTCCTCCAGTTTAGCCATTTTCCGTGAAATCAAACTCCGTAGAGGTGAGGGTACTGCTCTAGGTAATCTGGGAAATGCTTACTACTCTCTGGGAGATTACACCAAAGCTATTGAATACTACTCTTCCAGTTTAGCCATTGCCCGTGAAATCAAACACCGTAGAGGTGAGGGTCAATCTCTAAATAATCTGGGAAATGCTTACTATGCACTGGGAGATTACACGAAAGCCATTGAATACCACACCTCCAGTTTAGCCATTGCCCGTGAAATCAAAGACATCCAAGGAGAAGGAAGAAGATTAAATAATCTAGGATTAGCTTTCTATGAATCTGGCAACCTTCCACAAGCAGAAACAACTCTCTTTACTACCATTGAAGTATGGGAATCTATCAGAGGAAAATTAGGGAACAATGATAGCTACAAAGTCTCTATTTTTGAAGAACAAGCTCGCACTTACCGTTTATTACAAAAAGTCCTAATTGCTCAAAATAAAACCAATGAAGCTTTAGAAATTTCTGAACGGGGACGTGCTAGGGCATTTGTGGAGTTATTAACTTCACGCCTATCTAACACAAATACCAGTCAAACCTCACAACCTACTGTTGATAAACCCACTATTTCCTTATTACAAAAAATCGCCAAACAACAAAATGCTACACTGGTTCAATATTCCATTATTCCTGATGATTTGAAAATTGATGGTAAACAACAAACCAAAGAATCAGAACTTTATATCTGGGTGATTAAACCTACAGGTGAAATTACCTTCCGTAAATCTGATTTAAAACCCCTGTGGCAAAAAGAAAATACAACTCTGGCAGAACTCGTTACTAATAGTCGTGAATCTATTGGTGTGAGAAGTAGAGGGGGTATTGTAGCTAGTCTAGATCCTAATGCTGCCCCAGTCAAAGGAAGATTTCAAAGACTCCATGAATTACTAATTACACCTATTGCGGATCTTTTACCTAAAAAGGAAACTGAAAGAGTTGTTTTCATTCCTCAAAGTCAATTATTCCTTGTTCCTTTCCCCGCACTGCAAGATGAAAAAGGTAAATATTTAATTGAAAAACATACTATTCTCACTGCTCCATCTATTCAAGTTTTGGATTTAACCCACAAGCATAAACTCAGACAAACCACAAAATCACAATCAAGTTTAATTGTCGGTAATCCTACCATGCCCAAGGTAATATTAGAACCAGGGAAACCAGCCGAACAATTAACACCTTTAATTTGGGCAGAAAAGGAAGCTAAAAATATTGCTTCTATGCTAAATATTTCAGCTTTAACAGGTAATAAAGCCACGAAAGCAGCGATTTTAGAGAAAATGCCCCAAGCCGGGATTATTCACTTTGCTACTCACGGTTTACTTGATGATAACCGGGGTATAGGAAGTGCGATCGCTTTTGCACCATCTGGTAAAGATGATGGTTTACTCACTGCTGACGAAATTCTGAACCTTAAACTAAATGCAGATTTAGTAGTATTAAGTGCTTGTGACACGGGTAGGGGACGCATTACTGGGGATGGAGTAGTGGGTTTATCCCGTTCTTTGATTAGTGCCGGTACTGCCAGTATTATCGTCTCTTTGTGGGCAGTTGATGATGATTCTACATCTTTTCTGATGACGGAGTTTTATAAGAATAGAGAACAAAAACTTGACAAAGCCACCGCATTAAGAAAAGCCATGTTAACAACAAAAGCAAAATATTCTTCTCCTTACAATTGGGCTGCTTTTACCTTAATTGGGGAATCTGAATAGGTTGGTGATGGGTGATGGGTGATGGGTGATGGGTGATGGGTGATGGGTGATTGGTGATTGGTGATGGGTGATGGGTGATTGGTGATTGGTGATTGGTGATGGGTGATAGGTGATGGGTGATGGGTGATTGGTGATTGGTGATGGGTGATGGGTGATGGGTGATTGGTGATTGGTGATTGGTGATGGGTGATTGGTGATGGGTGATTGGTGATTGGTGATTGGTGATGGGTGATTGGTGATGGGTGATTGGTGATTGGTGAAATTATGAAATGTCATGGCATAAACTTTGTAAAGCGATGACTGATTGTTTTAGTCCCTGATTTGAAAGCGTGTTTAGATATTGTTCAAGTGTTTTAGGAGGATTCTTGAGACTATTTATATGTATTTTAACTACTTTGTAAATTTCTGTTGGGTTAAGGTCAATCAAATGCAGAATGAAATCATCTGGATGTTGGGACTCAATACCGTATAGTGAAAGAGCTTGAGCCGGAAAATCTTTCAAGTTAAAAGTAACTATAACACTAGCATTGCAACGAATTGCTGCTGCGAGTACATGACGGTCATTTGAATCTGGAAGTTGTAAACCTTCGATAAGTGCTTCATAACCTGTAACCAAAGAATCTCGAACATGACTGTTCATCAAATTTTTAGTTCTGTTCAGTTGTTCAATGGTCAGATCAGAACGATTGTTTAAAACATTTTTAATCCATTCTAAGTGAATTGCATCTGTCCACCGTGCTTTAAATAGGTCAGTAACGGCAAGTCGCATAAGGAAATCTCTCAATGGTGCTGGATATAACCCACATTCCGCACCCTCAACTGTCACAAGGTAAAAAAGCCATTAAAGTAGTACATAATAACTAAAGATAATTCAAAGATTAAGAGACTTAATGAGAATGAGTAGCATTAAAAGGGAGATGGTGTGAGAAAGTGAAGCTTGGTAACAAAAACAAACGAAAAAAATGAATT
>NZ_JADEXH010000038.1:0-53799 GCF_015207205.1 Sphaerospermopsis sp. LEGE 08334
CTGGTGTAAAGTATACACTTTCAAATTCTTGATCGGGGGTGTTCTCAATAAGTCCGGGACTGGTGCTGTTAATCTTGACAATAGATGGTATCGTACCTGTAAAGTCTATATTCAGATTTTCGGCTAAAACTTTGACTGGGAAAGCAGCAGCAATAATCATAGCTAAACTTATAGTTATTGTAGTTTGGTAGTTCATCATTCAGAATTGACTATAGGAAATAGATCAATCATAACTTTTCAAACACCCTCTAAGAGGATGTTTTAAAAGTTTTGGGCGAATATAATTCGCTACTAAGTAAGTGGGCGTTAAAAATTGTCGTTATGACAAGGGAACAGGGAACAGGGAACAGGGAATAGAGAAGAGGTTTTTGAATATTTTACTTTTTGTTACATATTTCGGTTTTTTTCTGTTCACCTACTTACACAAGCAAGGGAATAAATTCCCTGTCTTATAAAATATTAATCCCCATCCCCAATATCCCGCTTAGGTGGACGCTTATAAGCAAAGGTAAAACTCTCACCACTAGCAATTACTTTCCGCATCTCATCATACATGGGATAATTACCAACACCACTTAAATTTGCCCAACCCCGCGCCCTCGTTAACGCAACAAACAACTGGTTACGGAAACTGACATCACTTTCATTCCGTGCAACGTGATCAAAACCCACCACATAAACCATATCTGCTTCATGGCCTTTTGCGCGAGTAATACGAGAAACTGTCACCCCACCATCACACCAAAATTTATCAGGATCATTATTGGGATATTGGGGAACTAAATCATTTAATTTTAAAGCTGTGGGAATATAAACATCAATGTCCTGTTCCATTAAAAAACTTGCAACAGATGTTTCTAATTCCATTACTTCCAAAGGTGAACCTAAAACTAAAACCAAAATATCCCGACTGGGGTTAAGTCCATCATGGACAATATTGTGCATGATCTTTTCTGATAAAGCTGTCATTTCTGCTTCACGGGAAGAGAAAGTTTCAAATTCTAAAACCGGTTCTCCCCACAGTTCAGGAATAGGGTTTGGTGAAAATTCAGGTTTTCTAGTAATAGTAATTGGTTGACCAACTCGGCGAAAATCTCCTTTGACTTCATAACCAATTCTATGCCAATCTTCTTTATTTGTAATTCCCGTTAACATCCCTTCAGGACGTAATAAACCCATTCCCATTGCATGAGCAGCAGTTAAAATTTGTCCGGGTGTGCGATAACAACGACGCATTACTTCTGAACGTTTAATACCTCCAGAATATAGGGGTTGTTTATTCAATAAATTACTTAATTTTTCCCCAAAAACTTCTTTCGCTTTGGGAACTACTAAACTATCCAAACTTTGCGCTTCATCATAAGCCCAAATTAATCTTTTTTCTTCGGTTTTATCTTCACTTACTGGTTTTAATGCTTGATACGCTAACCAATAAATTGCTTGTTTATCTTCATATTTTAAATCATCATCTGCTACTAAATCTTGACCTTCATCTATCAAAATTGCATCAAACATGGGTTCAATTTTGATTTCTTCTAACAGTCGTTTACTTAAATCTATTAAACCCCGGTTTGGTTGTCTTTCCTTGGTATTTTGGACTGTTCCCGGTCTTTTTCCGTGATATTCACAAATGGTACTATATAAACCAGGTTGTTCTTTTGCACCCCAAGCATGAAGTACCTGTAATTTTAAATTTGTTTTGGGATCATAGTGCATTTCTCCACAACTAAAACGCCGTATCCATTGATCCAATAAACCAATCATTAAATCATATAAGGAACGGGTAAAAAATACTAAGGCAATATTCCAATCTGGATGTTTTAGGTGCATACTTGCGGCTTTTTGACAGAGTAAAACTGTTTTTCCTGAACCTGCAATACCGCGAATACGTTGGGGACCTGGGGGAATTTCTTTACCGATATGTTCCTGTTGTAAATCTATTTCATAGAGTTTTTCTCGTAAACTGTCAATCACCGCAGAACGGGTTTTTCCTGTAGTTGCAACTCGCTCACGGGGAGGTTTACGCAATACGGGAGTACCGCCAACTACTGAAAGTAATAATTCCCAATCTTTATCTTCGATGTTTTCACCGGGAATGAGAATATTAGCCTTTTCAATTGTTTCTATTAAACCAACTTTTCCTAATTGATCTTGAAGAATAATTGGCGGAATATCGGGTAATTCATGAAAACCTTTTTCTTGCCATTGTTGTGATGTAATATGAGGTAAGGCAATTATCGCTCTACCGTTAATTTTTCTCCAAAGTGCAGCTTCCCTATCACTATAGGATATGATTGCTCGTAGTTGATGTTCTGCAATTTGATAGGGATTGATTTCGGTAACATCACTATTTTGCAATTGCCAAGTTTGCCTGTTAATATTAGTAATCTGGTCAATATTTAGAGATTGAACAGCAATTACTAATACTCCAAATTCTCGATCAACTATTAATATATCCGGTTCTTTTCTTATTTCTCCTACTTTGAAAAAAATAGGATACCGCCAATATCCAATGCAGTTTCTATCTGCAAATGCACCCCGTACAGCATCCCATACTTTCTGCTCTCCGTCTTGATTTTTTATAGCTTCGGTAGTGATAAATTTGCTACCCTGTTCTTCTATGCCTACAGTCATTTGTTTTGCCTGTATAAGATAGTTAATACTGTTAAGCTAACACTATCTATAGCTTGTGAACAGTGAGATTATACGGATATGGGTTTTTCAGTATTTTTAACTATAAATTTACGGTTTTTATCAAAAAAATGTGAATTTGTGTAAGTTACTGTCAGTACAATATTGATCAGAACATAGGTTGATGCACACACTGGTATCTAGTACAAATTTAAAAGTATTCGTCATCTATCTCTATCTTCTCTAATCATTTCTGTATTATCTCGCAACTTAAAATCTGCTGGATTTGAACGACGAATATTTTGGGTTTCTTCTAATAGTTTCAAAATTTTAGTACGTCTTCCTGATTCTATTTGCTGTTTTTCTATAGGACTCATATTTGATTTTTGAACAGAACTCAGTACATACTGAAAGCCTTCTTTCCTGTTCCCTGTTCCCTCTTTCAGACTGGTAATTTAGCATAACAAGTACGGTAGAACCTTTTTTCTTTTTATTTTATCTATGTTAAAATCAACATAGTTTAGTTATAGTGAAGACGATTATGTTAAATTACGATTTGCGTCAATGTCTTCCATCTTCTGCGGAACTTCCTGACTCTGATGATACTCCAGTGGATAACGAATTACAAAACCTCATCCCTAATTTATTAGAAGCTATTTTAGCTTTAGTTTGGCAAAATAGAAATGATTGGTTTTTTGGTGTAGATATGGGAATTTATTATGCACCAAGTAAACCACCTTTAGTTCCTGATGGTTTTTTGAGTTTGGGTGTAGAACGTTTTATTGGTGAGGAAGGAAGGTTAAGTTATGTACTGTGGGAAGAAGATAATATTCCCCCGATTTTTGCTTTAGAAGTGGTTTCTAAAACCTACGGTGGTGAATATGAAAGAAAGAAAGTTGACTATGCAAAGTTAGGAATTTTATATTATGCAATTTATGTTCCTAATCGTCAATACCGGCGTAAACGTCAACCTTTGGAGATTTATAAATTAGAAAATCATCAATATATTTTACAACCTGATGGGCGGTTATGGATGCCAGAAATTGGTTTAGCGTTAGGAAGAGAAAGGGGTACTTATTTAGGGAGAGATAGAGAATGGTTATATTGGTATAATCAACAAAGTGAAAGGTTGCTAACTCCTGAAGAATTAGTGTATCAAGAAAGATTAAAAGCGG
Source organism: Sphaerospermopsis sp. LEGE 08334 (assembly GCF_015207205.1). NCBI lineage: Bacteria > Bacillati > Cyanobacteriota > Cyanophyceae > Nostocales > Aphanizomenonaceae > Sphaerospermopsis > Sphaerospermopsis sp. LEGE 08334. The sequence continues at coordinate 3,807 of NZ_JADEXH010000038.1, forward strand.
AAAGGTTAGCGCGAAAATTACGAGAATTAGGAGTTAACCCAGATGATATTTAATTAGTAGTTATATATCCCCAGATCCCCGACTTCTTTAAGAAGTCAGGGATCTATGAAATTTCTATTCTAATTTGATAATTTTTCCCGTAGTTTCAGGAATTTGATCATTTGGTTTTTTCATACCTGGTAACATTGCAGTATGAAAAATTAGGATAGAAATTAATGTGAACATCACCCCAAATAAAATCATATCTGTTCCTGAACGACTAGAAATACTCACAGATGAATTATTTATTTTTCCATTTGATAAAGGTATTGTTTTCTGTACAGATGGGGGTTTTTGTAAGTCTTGAATTATTTCCTGCGCTGATTGATATCTGGTATCTTGATATTCATCAATCATTTTACATAAAATCTCTTTTAAATCATCGGTAATATGAATATCCCTATACCAAGTATCAGTTAAATTCTCAGGTTTTAATCCCGTAATTAATTCAATTATTGTCATTCCCAGTGCATAAATATCACTATTTTTTTCTGGATAACCTCTCATTTGTTCTATGGGTGCATATCCACGGGAAAATATATTAGTACCTGGTGTTTGTAATTTTGTATCATTGGGATTTTCTGCTTTGACTGCACCAAAATCTATTAAAAATAACTTGTCATTATGATCTATCATAATATTATCAGGTTTAATATCACGATGGATAATACCTTTTTTGTGAATATAATCGAGTATTTTTAAGATATCTAGGAGAATTTTTTGAGATTTTTCAATACTCAAATTTTTAGCTTCATGCAGTTTTTCCCTTAATGTTTCACCATGAATATATTGTTGTACTAAGTAATATTGTTGATTTTCTGCGATATAATCTACAAAATCAGGAATTTGTTGATGAGCTTGCAACTTTTGTAAAATTTCTTTCTCGTCATTAAACTTGCGTTGAGCGATCGCTATTTTATTTGGATCATTGCTAGAAAATGTCAATTGTTTAACCGCGTAGTTTTTTCTATACTGATCCACTGCTAAATAAGTTGTCCCAAAATTACCACTTCCTAAAATTTTGAGCAGTTGATATTTTCCACCAATATTATTCATATAGCACCACCATCACAGAGATGATCCCCTTCTTCATCTTCAGCATGAGCAAAGATTAAGAAATTTTACTTAATCTATACTATACCAAATATGCTATGATTGGTGAAATTTACATTAGTTGATTTATTAAGTATTTTTACGGTAATGATTCAGGGGTAAGATCCCCTACTGCTAGAATCAATTTACAATTTATTGACAGGATAGTAAAAGAAGTCGGGGATCTTAATTTTTTTTGATTTTTCTTAATTTTTAATGGTGATACAGCAGATTGCAGATCCATTAGGTACAGAATCTAAATTGAAACCTATACACTAAGCTAGTTTTACTTCTGACTCCTGCTGTAACTACTTCTCTAATTCTCCCGTGATGGGGGAGAAATAGAGGAGAATGTTATTTTGTAGAAACAGGTGTATAAGGTGGCTAGGTATGCAGATAAATGTAACAATTTCACCAGAGAATGATCAGGCCTTAACTTCAACATTACCGTTGCGGATAGCCCAAGCTAATTCTAACATTTGAGTCCAGCGTTTTTGTAGCTGTTTGGGAGTGCATTGTACAGCCTTAGCGATCGCCTGATCACTTTCCTTCGCAGTTTTCAAGTTAAAAATTTGCTGTTGTTGTTCAGTCAATTGATTCCAGAAAACTTCCCATTGTTGAGAAGACAAACCCAACTTATGTTCTAAACCAGCACCCAACCATTGATGTACTAATTGCCAATGATGCTGTTTAGCGAACTTTTCAACATGATATTTAAATCTTTGTTGCAAATAATCACGTTGACGACTAGTTAAACCTAAAATTTGGTCAATTTCTGGTGCAGACAAATCTTGAAGTTTCAAAGACAGATAATTCATACAGTCAGATTGACCTTGAGACTCCAGATATTTCATCAACTCAGTAATTACGCGATCGCGTTCCGACTCCTCAGAAGGATCAAAACTAGGTTTAGCAACCATCTGGGATCTAATCTGCTGCACCGCTAAATTACGTTGATAAGACTCCGCTTCTTCAGTTTTAGCAGAATCAACCGCCATTTCAATATCAACAGTAGTTTCCTGGGGTTGACGACGAGCAAAACCTTGAGCGCGTAAAACAATTAACTGTTGATTAGCACCACCAGGTAAATTAATTCGACGTTTAGCATACTGTTCCGTAAACGCCATATACTCAGCTAATTGTAACTGAGTCCGGGGAGTATAATCTTCAGCTAATTCATTTTCCCGACGAAAAGCTTTAATCGCTTCGATATAAAAAGCTTGGAGAAAATCCTCAATCAGATTATAACGAGCTTCAAAGCCCAATTCAGAGCCAGCAAGAGTAACGTGGCGATAAACAATAGCACCTAAACTACTATGTAACTCTACCCTTCCTTGCCGAGAACCCAACTGATAGTAACGCAAACACTTTTGTAAACGATGTCTTGCTAAAGTAATCTGCCAAGACCTAACTTGCCCAGAAGTTTGAATGCGAGAACTTTTATCACATATCCGTTCTACTTCTTTGGTGATGCGCTCTGATACAGATTGCACGCATCGAGATGAAGCCTTGACTTGAGACTGCATTTCCTGACAAAGAAGCTGCACTAAAGTCTCAGAATTAGTACCTGATAAATCTTCATTTGAATCATCACTATCAAAAGCAGTTGTAGAATTTGGCAGATTGACGAAGTTAGCTTTCATGACTTTTCCTGGAGTTGGTATTGCACCTTAACTAAAACGCAGACACAGTTCTTAAGTCCAGTCATCATCAGAGAATCTTGCTGACATACATCTATCAAGACTCGCCGCAGATACTGTTGACATATAAGACTGTAGGAAATTTCAGAAGTTAAGGGGCCTGTCAAGTGTGTCGCTTTTTTGATCAGCAACCAGATTAAAGGTGAGATATCGGTATGGAGAAGACGCTAAAAATGATTCAAACCCTAGCAATGCTAAGATTTGCCGCCATCTCATTTTCCGTGATCCCAGCGTTTTTTGGTATGACAATTTCAAAATTGGAGTCAAAATTGGAGTATATTTATCACAATTTGCGAAACAGAGGGTTGAATCTGTAAAGCTCAATTATTATACCCAAGCTGCTGCTGCTTCCCAACCTAAACCCCTCCGTGTAATTATTGGTTCTTCATCCGTCAAGTCTAAAATGGTAGACACTTGATTCGTAGGTTCTTCACCTGTATCAATAATGATGTCCACCAAGTTATCTAAACGGTCAAATAGCTCTACCCTTGACAGAATAGATTCAGAATCTACTCCTAATATTTCATCATCTGTGTCATTGTGTGGTAAATGTGCCGAAGTGGAAATAATCGGATTTCCTAACGCTTCCAGCAATGCCAAACATACCCTATGATCTGGCACGCGGATTCCTGTAGTTTTTCGCTTAGGACTTTGCACCAGTCGCGGTACTAATTTGGTAGCAGGTAGCAAAAAGGTGTAAGTACCTGGTATCAAACGCTTCATAATCCGATAGGCTGTATCACTTACGAAGGCATAAGTAGACACATTAGAAAGTGAAGGACATAAAAAAGTCAGTGGTTTATCATTGGCTAACTGCTTAATTTGTCTCACTCTTTCCACCGCCGACTTAGCATTCAAATCACAACCAATGGCATAGACTGTATCAGTAGGGTAGAGCATGATAGCGCCACTAGAAAGCGCCAACTTTATATCCTCTATACGGCGGTTTTGAGGGTTATCAGGATGAATTTCAAAAATCTTGGCCATAGCAGGTGACAGGTGACAGGTTATAGGTAACAGGTTATAGGTTATAGGTTATAGGTAACAGGTTATAGGTTATGGGTTATAGGTGAATAGTATTTGCAATCACCAATCACCCATTACCAATCACCAATCACCAATCACCAATCACCCATTACCCATTACCCAAATAATTTATGAATAAAATTGCTTATTTTCAATGTCCCACGGGAATTTCCGGTGATATGTGTCTGGGTGCTTTGGTAAGTCTGGGTGTTCCCGTAGAGTATCTGATAGAAAAACTCAATGGTTTAGGAATTGAGCAGGAATACCAGTTACGGTCAGAACTTGTCCACAGACAAACACAACAAGCAACTAAGGTTCATGTAGACCTAGTACATCACCATCACCATCATCATGAACACTCTCACCATCATGGCCGTCACCTGCCAGAAATAGAAGAGATGATTGTTAACGCCAATCTACCATCACAGGCAACAGCTTGGAGTTTAGCCGTTTTCCGCCAGTTAGCAGTGGCAGAAGGGGCAGTTCATGGCATTGAACCGGAAAAAGTTCATTTTCATGAAGTCGGTGCTGTAGACGCGATTGTAGATATTGTTGGGACTTGCTTGGGTTTAGATTGGCTAGGTATCAATACAAATAAAGAAGGATTACCTTTAATATACTGTTCACCGTTTCCCACTGGTGGGGGAACTGTTCGTGCGGCACATGGAAAAATGCCAGTACCAGTACCCGCAGTTTTGAAGTTGTGGGAAATGCGAAGTTGTCCAGTTTATAGTAATGGGATTGAAAAAGAACTGGTGACACCCACAGGGGCAGCGATCGCCACTACTTTAGCTAGAAGTTTTGGTTCACCACCACTAATGACTCTCAAACAAGTAGGATTGGGAGCAGGTTCTCTCGATTTACCCATCCCTAATATACTACGGCTGTGGATTGGTGAAAGTTCAAATCTTCCAACCACTGTTACAGATGTTGCTCATACTCATCACCATTCAGAACATCATGCAGAACATCATTCAGAATCACATTTAGAACCTGTTTCAGTTTTAGAAACTCAAGTTGATGATTTAAATCCCCAAGCGATCGGTTATATATTTGATGCTTTATTTGCGGCTGGGGCGGTGGATGTCTTTACTCAAAGTATAGGGATGAAAAAATCACGTCCAGGAATTTTATTAACTGTGATTTGTCATCCAGAAAATTTAGCTAGTTGTGAAGAAATTTTATTTCGTGAAACTACAACTTTAGGGATTCGTCGCACAATTCAACAACGTCGTATTTTACAACGAGAAATACAACAAGTAGAAACACCCTATGGTAAAGTCGGTGTCAAAATTGCTTGGAAAGGAGAAGCAGCAGCAAAAGTCATTAGCAATGTGCAGCCAGAATATGAAGATTGTGCAGACTTAGCACGAAAACATAATATTCCCTGGCGGGAAATTCAGCGTTTGGCTTTACATAATTGGTATAGTCAAAATTAACTTTCAAGTAATCATTTTTTAGTTCCATAGGTCTGATAAAAGTCTGATAAAAAAATGGTGGGCAATGCCCACCCTACCAATACTTTTTTTGCATATTTTACCCAATTACCAATTACCAATTACCAATTACCAATTACCAATTACCAATTACCAATTACCAGCCCAAACAGATATGATAAGTTGACCACTGGCAATGATATCAATCCGCTTCTCTTAAAGTCCTATTTATTGCTTCTCCTGTATCCTCTGCTCGACGTTGAATATTTCTCCCAACATCTTCCGTTCCACGTTGTACATTTTTGGTTAAATCTTTAAATCCTCTTTCCACATTTTCCTGTAGATTTTCCATTCCTCTTTGAGTACCCTTGGTTACTCCTTCTCTCAACTCTTCCGCTGAACTTCCCACATCTTCACCTAAGTTTTTCACCCGTTCACCAAAAGGTGTTCCTTCTCGATAATTACGAATATATTGATCAGTGCTATCAACTCCCTTGCGTTCAATATTTCTCCGAGCATTTTCTATGAGTTGATCTGCTCTATATCTGGCTGCTTTTTCAGCTTCTCTCGCTCTGGGATCTACATCACTAAAGTTATTCATTCCTCCTTGATATTTGGAAATAGGATAATCTTTTGTCGGATCATATCTTTTCGCATTTGGTGGTTGTGCCGCTGGTTGTGGTGGTTGTCCCGCTATATTAGGACGATTACAAGCTTGTGCTAAACATAGGAATGTTAACGCCAAAAATATGCTTAAAATTTTCAATGGTCGCAGATTTTGTAACCAATTAGTTAGCCTTTTCATCTTATCCTCCTTGTATTTTTTTGACTGCATACAAGCATAAAATCTGAATCACAAAAGTCTATTTACTTACTGCGAGATTTTTCTTTAATTCAGGTCTATTACTTGCTTTATATGCTTTTTATTTTAAAAATCCTGAAGCTTTTTCTACTGACTATTAGAGGATGTTTGAAAAGTTTTTAATGTATAAATAAACCCCTCTCCAAACCTCTCCCCGACGCGAGGAGAGGCTTTGAAACCCTCATTCCCTTGTAGGGAAGGGGGGAAGGGGGGTTAGGTTTCTAGAGATTATCGGTTTCATCTAATACTTTTCAAACAACCTCTTAGGTGACATTTTAGTGGTGATTAATTTTTGATTTTATCTAACTATAGAGAGATATTATTTAATATAATGATCTTGCTCCATTTAATGCTTAAATTCTACAAATAATGAAAAAAGTTGTGAAAAACGCTTTACGCTGGTTCATTTTCGGGGGAACGCTATTTTTTTTAGGGAAAGCTTTAAAGGATAATTGGCTAGAAGTGAGTTCTATCCGTATAGATGCGGCAGGATGGGCAACTTTAACAATTGCTACTGGTGTAACTTTACTGGCACATACTTGGGCTGGTTGGATCTGGACTTGGATATTAAAAGAGTTTAATCAATCTGTTTCAACTTTTGAATTTATTCAAGTTTATTTAAAAACGAATATTGCTAAGTATTTACCTGGCAATGTTTGGCATTATTACGGGCGTATCTTAGCGGCTAAAAATGCTAATATTTCTACTGTTACTGCAACTTTAAGCGTTTTATTAGAACCTTTACTCATGGCTGCTGCGGCTTTAATTACTGTTGTTTTGTTTGGTAGTCAATTGGCAGTTAATAACACTAATATTTGGGTACAAATTCTGCAATTTCTCAGTTTAATTGTGCTGCTGGGTGCGGTTCATCCTTGGGTATTAAACTCGATCATTCGTTTTTTATATCGGTTAAAAAATCAAAACAAAAATCAAAATTCTACATCAGAAAATCAGTCTATTAATGGTTTAAGTCTTGACCGCTATCCTCTGCTTCCTTTGTTGGGTGAATTGATTTTTTTAGGATTGCGGGGAACTGGTTTTATTTTAACTATGTATGCTTTATTTTCTGTAAAATTAAGCCAAATTCCTTTATTATTCGGTGCTTTTAGTTTTGCTTGGGTTTTGGGTTTGGTTGTTCCCGGTGCGCCTGGTGGTTTGGGGGTTTTTGAAGCAACTGCGATCGCTCTTTTACAACATCGTTTCCCCGCTGCTTTGGTAATTAGTGCGATCGCTCTCTATCGTCTCATCAGTATTTTGGCTGAAACCGCTGGTGCTGCTTTAGCTTCCCTGGATGAACGTTTTTCTAGTTAGGTGACTGGTGATTGATGATTGGAAAACAAGGGAACAGAAAATTATAATAAAAGTATTACCAATTACCAATTACCAATCACCAAAAAAATGATCGCCGCTAAAGACAAAACCCCCCACCTCACCCCAGAAGAGTACCTGACCTGGGAACTCACCCAACTGGAAAAACACGAATATATCAACGGGCAAGTTTACGCCATGAGTGGCGGTAGCATCAATCATGGTCGTATTGCCATCCGCTTCACCGCCATGTTTGACAGCCACCTAGAAAATACAGGCTGCATCACTGGAAATTCTGATATCAAAGTTAATATTTTCGGTACTAATAACTACACTTACCCAGATGCCAGCGTCACCTGCGACGAGCGCGACAAAACTAATACCCAATACATCACCTACCCCTGCTTAATTGTTGAAGTTTTATCAGGCAGCACCGAAGCTTATGATCGTGGTGGTAAATTTAGAATGTATCAAAATAATCCAGCCTTAATAGATTATCTCCTAGTCAGTTCTACTAGCATGGAAATTGACTTATATCATAAAAACGACGCAGGAGACTGGTTAATTATCAACTACAAACCAGGTGACACTATTGAACTCAAAAGTATTAACCTCAAATTCCCCATTGAACAAGTCTATCGCGGTTTAACCCTTGAAGCAGGGAATGGGAAGTAAAACAAAAGCATTGCATATCATGATTTGTCTTATTTGTCAATACCAGGATATAGAACCCGCAAATAACAGCATTGATTTTTTGGGAAAATTAGTTTTTCTGAACCTTGGTTAATTGGTTAAGTTTTGTATATTTGATTTTTTAACTTTTCGCAAAGTCTTATATAGCAATGATTTCTAGCTGATGCTGAAAAATTAATCCTTAAAATAGGTACTATTTAGGTAATTTACAAATTCTTCTAAATCATACCAGAAGGCTGAAAATATTGCAATACCGTGAATAAATAAAAAGAATTCTCAATTAATTGTTAAGAAATAATAAAGCAAAAATCTTGAATTATATAAATTTTAAAATTGATAATGTTTTATAATCAGTTTTACCTATCTGTAATAATGAAAGGCGAGTAATTGATAGGAGTAATTAATAAAATTAAAAAAGCCAGTGTAACTGAAGATATCACACTGACTATAATTAGTTTTATTTATCAAAGGTGGGAGTGGGGGGACTTGAACCCCCACGACCGTTTAAGGTCAACGGATTTTCATTCTCTCGCAGCTTTCGCTACTGCCTTAAAGGTTTTGAGAATTGGACTCTCCCTTTACCCTCGGCTTTACGTTAGGGTAGCTCCCGTCGAGTCTCTGCACCTTCCCGGAATTTTAACTTTGAAACTTTGGCTTTTGGATTTAACACCAAAATCAATTTTCAACTGTAAACTTTCTGGGCTTGGCTCAGGATTGCCATATCTGTTCACATAGATTACAGATTTAGGTTTCCCTGAATTTGAGAGCTTCCACTTGAAAGATTTCTCTATCAAGGCTCAGTTTTCTAAGTCCGTAGCGTCTACCATTCCGCCACACTCCCAAAGGATTTTTACTTAGGGTTTTTTGCTTTTGTATCTCAAAACACCTTTGGTAATCTTACCATTAACTGCGTTTTTTGTGCAAGTAGTTTGAAAAAATTTTTTTAACTTTTTTTTAAGTTGGATTTTTCACAAGCTACGGTGTTTGATGCACTCGCATTTAACAGGCGATTTTGATTATAACACAATCTTACCTGGTTTTGATGATTTTGCCAAGTATTTGGCAATTTTTTTTTCTTGGCTGGCTACAACTCTTGAAAATAGGCAGGTTCAGGGGAGATAGGGATATCTCACAGGGGTAGGTATTTTACATTTTCGTGAGGGCAAGACTTGGGGGACAAGGAAGGACAGTGGACAAGGGAGGAAACCCGTGCAAATAATGTACAATTGGTCACAAAAACCGACGCTCAACAGACCATTTTTGTATAAAATCTTCCTTGTCTACAATACCTCCTTGTCTTCCAGGTCCTGCCTTAACAGATAATATTAAAAACCTACCCCTGTGAGGATAGGGAGATAGGGCAGGTAGGGAGAAATTATTTGTATTTTCTCAATCACCAGACACCAATCACCAATACTTCCCTTAGTTGACAGGTTGGGCATATCATGGTTAGTAGATGCACCAAATGGTATTCTCAAATCTAAACAAAGAATTATGGTTGTAGCATTACTGTATTTAGCTTTAGCGGGAGCTTATCTTCTGGTAGTACCAATGATTGTGATGTTTTATCTCAAGCTGCGTTGGTATTCTGCCAGTTCTGTAGAACGTGGATTCATGTACTTTTTGGTGTTTTTCTTCTTTCCGGGTCTGTTGCTGCTCTCCCCAATTGCCAATGTTCGACCCCGGCGCAGACAAATTGTTTAATTTGTTCACTTAGTATATTGGTAGGTCATAACTCTCATGCGACGTATTGATGCAATCGGTATTACTTTGGGCGTTTTTTTGGCTGGTGGACTGGCTTATGTAGGATTACAGTTAGTCGGTTTAGATGTCCAAGACGCTGGAATTTGGAGTCAAGCTTTACTGGTTGTGGGTTTGATAGGTTGGTTAGCCACATATCTTTTCCGTGCAGGGAGTAAAAAAATGACCTACCATCAACAACGGGAAGAGTATGAAAAGGCGTTTATAGAAAAGCGACTAGATGAACTCTCTCCCGAAGAATTGGCGAAATTACAAGCTGAAATCGAATTAGGTGACAGGTGACAGGTGACAGGTGACAGGTGACAGGTGACAGGTGACAGGTGACAGGGAAGATGGGAAGATGGGAAGATAGGGAGATGGGGAGATGGGGAGAATAATATATTCCCTGTTCCCTGTTCCCTGTTCCCTGACCACTGACCACTAACAAATGACTGCAATTTCTCGTTGTTTTGAAACTTTAAGACGGAATCACGAGTGCGCTCTGATTCCGTTTATTACTGCTGGTGATCCTGATTTAGAAACTACTGCTCAGGCTTTAAAAGTTTTAGATCGTTCTGGTGCGGATATTATTGAACTGGGTGTTCCCTATTCTGATCCACTGGCAGATGGTCCGGTGATTCAAGCTGCTGCTACCCGCGCTTTACAAAAGGGTACTACCTTGGATCAGGTACTGGAAATGTTGCAAGCTACTACTCCCAGTTTGCAAGCGCCAATTATTTTATTTACTTATTACAATCCAATTTTACACCGAGGAATTGATAAGTTTCTGGGGCAAATTAAGGCTGCTGGTGTGGCAGGTTTGGTAGTTCCTGATTTGCCCTTGGAAGAGGCAGCAGGGCTACTGAAACCAGCGAGTGAGATGGATCTTGATTTAACTTTGTTGGTAGCTCCTACCAGTTCTGCTGAGAGAATTGAAGCGATCGCCAAAGCATCCCAAGGTTTTATCTATTTGGTAAGTGTGACTGGGGTAACGGGAATGCGATCGCAAATGGAAAGTCGTGTTTCTGACTTACTCACACAAATTCGCAGTTTTACAGATAAACCCATTGGTGTTGGTTTTGGAATTTCCGATCCTGAACAAGCGCGGCAAGTGCGAGAATGGGGAGCGGATGCAGCAATTGTTGGTAGTGCTGTGGTAAAGCGTTTAGCAGAAGGAACACCAGAACAAGGACTCTCGGCGATCGCTCAATTTTGCCAAACTCTCAAGCAAACAATCACAACTCCCTCTTGATGATTTGGGAAAAGTAGATTAAAAAAGATATCAGCGTAGTTTTTTTATCATTCCCTGGTGGACAATTTGACTGATATAGTCTTGAATACTAACAATACATACCAGGCTGAAAAAAACTACCTGATATATTTGCTTATAGGTTGAGTCCTATGTGAATTAAAACTAGGCAATAAATTTATGATTGTGAGAGAGAGCTTGTCCTAAGTTGACAATTTCATAGACAAAACTATACTTAACTTATATTGACAAAAATCAATATATTTTCCGGAAAAAATCAACTACTTGATATATAATACGGTGATATCAAGTATTGAATTGAGACTATTGCCGACGCGAAAACCAAGCAATGATGGTGGTAGTCTTTTTCAGAAACTTAATTGGAACACAATCGCGTTGGGCTACAGCGTGAAAGTCTACAGAGGGATAACTGCTCCCATGCTCCCGTTGAAGTAGAAAGTAAAGTCTAGTTTTGTCTAGGTTTTATATAGCAGTATAATATTGTGTCAGTCACAAATAAATTATGGTTTGGTATTAGTTGAGGGGTAAATTTTATGAGTGAAAGTATGGCATTTATCGGCGGAGTGGCTGTAGCTGGTTTAGCGGCTCTCCTGTTGCTCAAAGGAACGAATACCCCTATACAACAACCTAACTTTGCTGTGGCTCCACAAATGCCATCTGCGGTTGTAGCGCCCCAATTTATGCAGCCTTCAATGCAATATCCCCCTTATGGGCAACCAGTATATCCTAACCCCCAACCCATTGCACCCAATTCCGACCAACGTCTGGAAATGGAAAAGCTGAATATGCAGATGGAGAAGTTGAAAACCGACAATGAACAACTAAGATTACAAAATCAGCAACTTCAAGGTCAGGTTCAAAGTTTCACTCAACATCAGTGGCAGTTAGCTCAACAGCAAAATCAGCAAAAAGTCGCTGCTGCACTACCACCTGAACAAAATCCCTGGTGGTCTTCACCTATAATTTGGGCTGTAGGTGGGGCAACTCTGACTATTGGTGGTGGTGTGGTTGTGGCTGGAGTTCTATCTTTGTTCTCTCCTAAGCAACGTCCTGCCCGTACCGTCCAAGTAATTCACCCCTATCACGGACCTACACCTCCTTTAGCTACAATTAGACGGGCTGAATTTTTACCATCTTCCCGCCCAGAAACCAGAAGAGTAGAAACGGCAGAATACGACGAATTACATTAATTGGTGATTGGTGATTGGTGATTGGGTATTGGTAATAATAAACTATTGCCTTTTGCCTCTTGCCTCTTGCCTTCAAAACCATTACCTAATTATCACTATCTTCCTGTTCCTTGGCGGTGGGTGTTTCGGAAGTCGTTGGTTGATTTTGATTGGGTTTTTGGTTTTGGTTAGGGATAACCTGTTTAGCAGCGTTTTCTGCGGCTTGTTTAAACAATGGTTCTAGTTTATTTTGCCAATATTTAATATTAGGTAATTTTTCGGGTTGGTCTCGATAAGCTAACACTTTATCCCATTGACCGTTATCAATAGCTTTATTAATCTCATTAGCTATTGCTTCTGCTTTCGCCCAGTCTTCCTGCCATTGGTTGATGATCTCTACTGTTTCTTTAAGACCGGATGTAGCATTTTTAGGAATTGTTTTTAGTTGAGCGATCGCCCCTTGCACATCTCCAGATTCAAATTTCTGTCTAGCTGTTTCCACAATTTTTTTCTGCTCCTCACCCGCTGGAGATTTTTCAGATTTTACTGGGTTGGAAGTAACCACAGCAGTTGGTGTTGGTTGCGGTTTAGGAACAGGTCGAGATGCAATTAAAGGCAGATCATCTACAGTTTGAATAGAAATTCCTTGATCCCGCAAACAAGCAATCCATTCATTATTATTAATAATAACATCAGAGTGCGCCCAAGCCAAACGACCAGATTTAAGTTTTAATTCTATCCAACCGCGTTTTGTTCTTTTACCAGTGACATCAAACTCACTAGCATCACCAAGAGTCTTTAAAATATTATCAGAATTAATCGCACTGGGTTCAGAACGGACATTAGAATTAGGCTTGACTATAGCCAAGCAATTTGTAGCTGAAGTGCTGCTTTTCCCTGTCCAATTAGCAGCGATATTTTTCACATTTGGATATAAATTTGTTACCAAAGCTGCTGCACCACCAGCTAATAATAAACCAATGATCAAGGGTAATGGATCAGGTTTGTTATCATCTTGTTGAGGAACAGGTTTAGGAGCTATAGGATTATGGTTAGCCGGTGCAACAGCAACAGTTTGCTGTGAAAAGATTTGAGATAGTTTACTGGTAGAAGCGGGTTTGGGGGGATGGTAGCTAACTTGTTTGGGAGCTTCGGAATAAACAGAAGATGTAGAAGTCATATTCACAAACTCTCTACAAGCTTGTAGTGCTTCTGTTGCTGTTTGGTAGCGATCCTTGAAGTGATAACGCACCATTTTACTCAGAATTTCTGCCAAGCGGTAATTAACTGGGATAAAATGCTGCCAGAGAATTTCACCAGTATCAGGATCTTCTTGAAATTGGTTAGCGGGTACTCCAGTTAAAGCTTGAATAGCAATGATACCCAGGGAATAAATATCACTATTAGGACGAGGTTTACCTTGTCCTTGTTCTGTAGGCATATAGCCAGGAGTGCCTATAGCAACTGTAGCTGTTAGCTGTGCGCCAACAGAGACTAAAGGCGATCTTAATTGTTTAACTGCCCCAAAGTCTACTAAAACTAATTTATAATCAGCAGCACGACGGATGATATTATCTGGTTTGATGTCACGATGAATTACACCTTGTTGATGGACAAATTCTAAAATTTCCAGGACTTCCAACAACAACTGCATCACTTGGTTTTGACTCCAAGGTTGGCCGGGTATTAGTTCTTCAGTCAGAGTATGTCCGTCAATGTATTCTTGAACTAAGAAAAATTCTTGATTTTCGTCAAAATAAGCTAATAGTCTGGGTATTTGGTCATGATTACCCAATTTTTCTAAAGTTTCGGCTTCGCTGTTAAATAGACGTTTAGCAGTTTCAAAGATTTTTTGGTCTGTGCTGGCAGGTTTAAGGTGTTTGACAACGCAGATGGGATTACCAGGCCGCCTGGTATCTTCAGCAATATAGGTTTGACCAAATCCTCCCGTTGCCAAAATGCGTATGACTTGGTATCTATGGTCTAGTAGTTTGCCAATCATTATTCCCTCCCCAGTTTTAACACCTAATTTTGCAAACGGTAATAAATATCTCCAAATTTTCTGTCCTGAGATCCGCTATCTTGAGAAAAGATTTAGACTAAAATTGCAGTTTTTTAATAAAAACAACAAATTGTTACTGTTTGTTTAGTATTTTTCTTAACTAACAATGCCACCTAAGATAACAAATTCTACTACATGGCAACAAGCTGAAATTCTTATGCAACCGGCTTTTATTCGCGTTGTTGATAATATTCGTAAGCATCTGGATACATCCTCTTGGAAAGGAATTTACCATGATGTACTGATTTGGCCACCTGGTACAACTGATGAAACCAAGGCTATGGTGGCACAGTTGTTGCAAGATATGGAAACTGCCACACCGGAACAGGTGGAAGATATTAAGGCCAATCTTGCTTTGTTGCCTATGCCCCATCCAGGATACCATTTGCGCTTGCAACGTCAAGAGCAGGAAGTAAATGTGGATTTGTGGGATCTGTGTTATCAAGTGTGTTTTGTTAATTATAGTCCTGAGAGTACGGATGTTGATATTGATACTAATTTATTAGATGAGTTTGGGGAAGTGGATTGGCAACATTTGGAAAATAAGACTAAGCAGTTAGTTAAACGGGTATTTGACAGTTTACCAGAGGGTTAATTCCTGCGGGGTGGGGGGTTTGGGGTGTTGTGTGGGATTATACAGAATATCAGGTGACAGGTGACAGGTGACAGGTGAAAGTTTTTGAGGTTCTTAATTTTCTGAAGATGGGGATGATAAAACTTGATAAGGTTGGTTATTTTGTTCCCATCCTTGAATCAATTTATATAACTGTGTATCACGGAAATAAGATTCTTCGTATGCCAATCTTAAACTTATTTCTAATACTTCTGGTTTAACATCATTACTGTTCCATGTTCCCCAGATTTTACACAATCCTATGGACAAAATACAAATTAAATCATGACCACAACAAACTTGAAGCGGATCATGATCATTATCTTGTAAATTCTCTAACTTTTCTTGAATATCTTTTTCTATCAGTGCTGGTTTTTGGGAATGATCTTTAACTGCTTTAATTAATTTGGCAATATCTACTTTTAAGGTTTTTTGATCTATAAATTTACTGTAGGTGAGATTTTCAAATTTAAGTGATAGATTGAATTTTAAAGATACCCATCTTAAATAACCGATTAATTTACCATTTTCCAAGAGATTTATAATAATTGGTTGATAAAGTTTATAAAAATTATTGATTTTTTCCTCACTGCCAAATTCACGCATTAATTTATCAAGTGCAGGAGATTGAATTAACATAATTTCTAAATCATGATAATCAGTAAATAATAGATTTTGACTAGCTGGTAAAGTTCCTTCTAGTCTGGAAAAATCTGCATCAACAATAGCTAAGACACCTGTAAAATTATCTCTTTCAAGAATAGATAATGCAGCTATAGCTTTATCTTTATTGTTAGCAATTTCAAAGTTACATTTTTTATTATCTAAACAGCGTTCATATACCCGCGTATCGGTAGAACCTTCAACAATTATAAAAGTCCCTGAATAAGCACTGCGTCTCATCCGAATTTGATTAGCAATAAACTCAGGTGTGATAAATTCTCTCATCTCTGAGGACCTTTTAATTCAACAGTTAAGTCCCATCTATCATGAATTATACCAGGTGAGTGAGTTGCTAGTAAAATATCAATGTTAGCTATTTTTGTAATTTCTTTTAAATCTTTTAAAAAATTAACTTGCCATTCTACGTGCAGTGATAGTTCTGGTTCATCAATTAAAATTAATGAATTTGGTTTAACTTTAAATAATAATTCATAAAGCATAACTAATTCATGTTGTTCTCCCGAAGATAATTTTTCAGGAGATAAGGAATTATCATTGCAAGTAAATATAAAACCTTTTTCCTTATCAATATTTATTTCTTTATAAGAAAATCTTTGATTGATTATTTTCTTCATAAGTTCTATTCTTTGAGAGAGGTTATCAAATACAGCAAGTTTCTTTTCTACATCTTCTATATAAACTGATAAAACTTGTTTGATGTTTTCGTCTATTTGTTCGGAGATTTGAAAGTTTGTATTTTCATCTTTATCTAAGAGTCCAGCATTTATTAAATGTTTTCTCTTGTTTTCAAC
The DNA here is from genome assembly GCF_015207205.1 of Sphaerospermopsis sp. LEGE 08334. Classification (NCBI taxonomy): domain Bacteria; kingdom Bacillati; phylum Cyanobacteriota; class Cyanophyceae; order Nostocales; family Aphanizomenonaceae; genus Sphaerospermopsis; species Sphaerospermopsis sp. LEGE 08334. The sequence goes on from NZ_JADEXH010000038.1 coordinate 20,292, forward strand.
TGCATCGAGTTTTTTAATAAGCTGATCATTTGTGAGAGAATTTGTTGATGCTTTTTGAACTAATCTAACGGGAAATGTTCTATCTAGTGATTGTGATAATGTACCATATTCAGCTAATTTTTCCTGGATGTTTTCTGCCAGTTCATTGGCATAAGCATTTACAGATGGTATCATTTCATTATCTTCTGATATATTTAATAGTCTCTCGGACTCTATCAAATGAATATCTATAGAATTAATTATGTCTTGTAACCATTCTGGTAGTTTTTGAAGTGTTGATCCATACAAAAATATTGCATATTTTCTAAAATCTTCCATCATTGGCATCTCTTTTTTAGTAGTCCAATTTTCAGTATTTTTTAAGTTTAAAGTTTTTTTAGAAGTCCTTTCTGGTATAAAATAATCATGCTGATTGAATAATAATTCGTATTCATTGCGACTGGTATTTGTTTTTAAAACAATTCTTATCTCAGGTTTTTCTACATTGTCATCAATATTTGATTCTGGGGGTTTATGAAACTGAAGACAACTACCATCATCAAAATCTATTTGTAATTTTTTAAATGGAATATTGTTTAATCCTGAAAACTGAAAACTAAAAATATAATTCAATAATTTCAATATCGCAGTTTTACCAATACCATTTAAACCGTAGATAATAGTTATTCTGTCTTCTGTATTCAGGGGAATAACATGATTAAAAATACCAAAAAGTTCTGTAACGGAAATTTGCTTAATTCTCATATTGTCCTCATTAAAAAGTAATTTAACAGGTTTTTAACGCTGATGATGTTACATGGAATTATATTATAGCTTTTTAATACCCAGATCACCGACTTCTTCAAGAAGCTGGGGATCTATCTACTATCTACTGAAAAATATATTCATTGTGTAAAGATTTCCTGTAAAGTGGCTGATAGACTTGACACAGATTAATATAGTAGTAAAATCTCTACATCTATAAAAAATCAAGGCATCTCCAATATATGCCTGTGTATAATGCTACAACATAAAGTCATTATTACCAGGTTGTTATCAAATCAGCCCTTTCCGGGTTAGGATGATAACTTAATGATGACTTGATTAAATATCAATATTGAGTTCTTGAAATTTTATGGACAAAAGTCCACCAGATGGCAGTAGTATCCTCCCCTAAGCTGGCGAGAAAGTCTCCCAGCGAGGGGGAGACATTAGGAGGAATTTATCATGCTGACACAAGATGTTCGCAATTCTTTGGATGTTGCTGACTTAAATCAATTGAAATGTGATTTAAATAATCTGCAACCTGTGGATGTGGGAGAATATATTTCAGAATTACCGGAAAAACACAGGGCGATCGCTTTTCGTTTACTGAACAAAAATCAAGCTATTGATGTATTTGAATATTTACCCACAGAAGTACAAGAAGAACTGATCAACTCTTTACATGATGTGCAAGTAGTACATCTAGTAGAAGAAATGAGTCCTGATGAAAGAGCATACTTGTTTGATGAACTACCAGCAGGAGTAGTTAAACGTTTATTACAACAACTTAGCCCAGAACAAAGACAAGCTACCGCAACGATTTTGGGTTATCCTGAAGGTACTGCCGGCAGGGTAATGACAACAGAATATGTACGGTTGCGACAAGGTTTGACTGTAGGTGAAGCGTTAAGTAAAATTCGTTTACAAGACGAGGATAAAGAAACAATTTACTATGCTTACGTCACCGATGATAATCGTAAATTAGTTAGTGTTGTTTCTTTGCGTCAGTTATTATTTACATTTCCCGAAGTCTTAATTAAAGATATTGCTAGTTCTCATGTTGTGAAAGTGAAAACTGAAACCCTACAGGAAGAAGCTGCCCGCATTATGCAACGTTATGATTTAATTGCTATGCCTGTGGTGGATAGGGAAGAGAGATTAGTCGGGATTATTACCATTGATGATGTGATTGATATTTTAGAAGAAGAAGCTACAGAAGATATCCAAAAATTAGCTGCTGTGAGTGGGGATGAAGAAGCTTTGTCTCCTCCTCATGTAACTATTAAAAAACGGTTGCCTTGGTTATTAGGTATCATGGCATTGTATATTGGTGCTGCTAGTGCGATCGCTCCTTTTCAACAAGTTATTGCGGCTGTACCGGTTCTAGCTGTAATTATGCCCATATTTTCTAATACCGGGGGAACTGTCGGTATTCAAGCCTTAACCGTGACTATTCGCGGTTTAGGTGTAGGAGAAGTAACAGCAGAAGACACAGGCAAAATTCTCCGCAAAGAACTATTAGCAGGTTTAGGAACAGCTGTTGCTTTAGGTATAACAATGATTGCCCTTTCTCTTATTTGGGCAAAACCGAATGAAAGATGGGTAGCTTTAGTTGCCGGCACAGTCATGGCAACGAATACAATGGTTGCTGTTAGCTTGGGAACTTTGCTACCAATGGGATTAAAACGACTCAAGTTAGATCCGGCTTTAATGAGTGGTCCATTAGTAACAACCATGCTGGATACTATTGGTTTTATCACCTTCCTCAGCATAGTTTCCTTTGCTTTGAAAGTGTTTAATTTACCAACTTAAAGGTTTGGTGATTGGTAATTGGTAATTGTTCATGACTACTGCTAATTACCTCAAAAATCCCAAATCTAAAATCTAAAATCTAAAATCTAAAATTTCAATGCCTACAACTACTTGGAATCGTCATCACATTCTTTCTTTATCTGACTTCACAACGGATGAATATAATGCGGTTTTACAAACTGCGGCTTCATTTAGAGAGGTACTATCACGCAGAACAAAAAAAGTACCCACATTACAGGGACAAGTGGTGGCAAATTTATTTTTTGAACCTTCTACTCGCACCCGGAGTAGTTTTGAAATAGCTGCTAAAAGGTTAAGTGCAGATACTCTGAATTTTGCTGCGGCTACATCTTCCATGACTAAAGGAGAAACAATATTAGATACTGCTAAAACCTATTTAGCAATGGGTACAGATATTATGGTAATTCGCCATAAAGAAGCAGGAGTACCCCAGGCGATCGCCCAAGAAATGGATCGTTTAGGTGAAAAAGTCAGTGTTTTAAATGCAGGTGATGGACAACATGAGCATCCATCTCAAGCATTATTAGATTTATCTACAATTTGTAGTTTAATTAATCCAGAAAAACCCAGAATTGAATTATTGGAAGGTAAAAAAATTGCCATTGTTGGGGATATTTTACATTCTCGTGTTGCCCGTTCTAATATTTGGAGTTTAACCGCCAGTGGTGCAGAAGTGCATTTAGCAGCACCTCCCACTTTATTACCTAAATTCTTTGCTGAATATTTACAAGGTACAGCAAATGCAGAACGGTTATTTATCCATTGGCAACTAGAACCAGCTTTAGAAAATGCTGATTTTGTGATGACATTGCGTTTGCAAAAAGAACGAATGACAGCCCATTTATTACCCAGTTTAAGGGAATATCATCAATTATTTGGGATTACTAGAAATCAGTTAAAAACCTGTAAAACAAATGTGAAAGTTTTACATCCTGGTCCAGTTAATAGAGGTGTAGAAATTAGTTCAGATTTAATGGATGATCCTGAATTTAGTTTAATTCAAGATCAGGTGACAAGCGGTGTAGCTGTGCGGATGGCTTTGTTATATTTTATTGGTGGTGGTAGGGGATAATTAATTTTTTGTCAGAATCAGGATGTTCAAGATTTAAGGATTTACAAGATTTAATTTGTCAGAATCAGGATTTACAGGATTTGAGGATTTACAGGATAAGTAACTAGGAAACTGATAAAATATATTAAATTTTTGATCCTGATGTGATATAATAGTTAGGATTGATTGACAGTATAATATAAATATTAATTAGCTAACTCTAGTTGCTAATCGCTCTAGCTAACCCTAGTCATGATTAATTACTGATAAAATACCTGTTTTCATCCTGTAAATCCTCAAATCCTGGAAATCCTGATTTCGACAATACAGAAAAATACCTGTTTTCATCCTGTAAATCCTTTAATCCTGGACATCCTGATTCTGACAAATTCCTTAACTAGAAACTTACATTATAGTCACTCCATCACCCAATATTGACAATGACAGCCATAACCATTAACTTAAACCCTATTGTCAGATTTACCGATGATCAATTTTATCAACTATGTCGGGAAAATCCTGATGTGAAATTTGAACGCAACGCAAAAGGAGAACTATTAGTTATGTCACCCACTGGAGGAGAAACAGGAAGAAGTAATTTTGAAATTGGAATTGATTTTGGTGTTTGGAATCGTCAAAATAAACTAGGAGTGTGTTTTGATTCTTCCACCTGTTTTAAACTGCCTAATGGTGCAAATCGCTCTCCAGATGTTGCATGGATTAAAAAAGAAAGATGGGATAATTTAACTCCAGAAGAAAAAACTAAATTTCCTCCCATTGCTCCAGATTTTGTTTTAGAATTAATGTCACCTACAGATAGCTTGCAAGAAACACAAAATAAGATGCAAGAATATATGGAAAATGGGGTAAAATTAGGTTGGTTAATAAATCCTAAGACGCAGCAAGTAGAAATTTATCGTTTAGGTAAACCAGTGGAAATATTAGCCGAACCTTTAGAATTATCAGGGGAAGATATTTTACCCGGATTTATTTTGAATATGGCAATAGTTTGGTAAATGAAACTTTAGAGAAACATACAATATGATAACAAATTTAGAAATAGACGAAAACTTAATCAAAGAAGTCTTAGAACTGAGTGGTTATAGTGATCAAAGTGCTGTAATTGCAAAAGCTTTAAAACAGCAAGAAATTATATAGGAATAATATTTGATATCTGAAATTGTTTGCGTAGTCAGATAAAACGCAAAAGGTAAGATACAAAAGGGTTTCAGAAAATTTAGGTGTACGGATTTTTTTCAAAAATCAAATATGAGTCCTATAGAACTATTTCGTATAATTGAATATGAAGATGATTATGACTAGAAACAACAGCGCAAAAGTTGTAATTATTATAATTCTCCCGCTAAAATTAAAGCTTTTTGAATTAAAGCAGGTGCTATCCGAAAATTAACAGATTCTAGTGACATGATCACTGGTTTAACTTCCGAAATCACACCTTTTTCTTTAGCACGTAGTAACATTCCTAGTGTACCTATAACTTTTAAACCCATTTGTTGAGCAATACGACGAGCATTACGTTCATCTATAATTAAAAAAACATCTCCTAATTCTATTGCTAGTGCTATAGCTTCCGCTTCTCCTGGATCAAGTTGGGTTTTTAAAGCAGCAATTAAAGCTAAATTAGCTACTGATTGAACTATTGGCCAATCTGCATTAATACCTACTTCTTGCTGTACAGCTAATGGTATGAATATAGAAGAGAAAACCTGTGGTAATATTTCTAAACGTCCTATTCTTTCTAAACCAATCAAACAGGTGCTATTAGTAACAGCAACTTCACTCACAGATTCATCTCCTGTTCTAGTTCTTCAGGTGGATAATTAATTACAGGAACTCCCATTTTTCCCAGTAACTCTATATATGTACTCTTAGAATAACCTGCTAGTTTAGCAGCTTGTCCTAAAGATAATTTACCAGATTCAAATAATTTAACTGTCAACAATAGTTGTGCTTCATCAAGAGAAATATTTGCAGGTAATTCCAGCCTAAGCTCATTCATAATTCTTCGCTGATAATAATTTGGTTAACCATATCTTGAACTTTAGCATACACAGCCAAATATCCTAAAAATTATCATAAAATTAATTATAAAATTAAAGCAAAACACAAATCCAAACACAACGACAACTAAATGCGTATCTCTTTCAATTGGTTACGGGAACTCGTAGAAATTAACCAAACTCCAGAAGAACTAGCCCACACCTTGACAATGGCAGGGTTTGAGGTTGAAGATATAGAAGATCGACGCACTTGGGCGGATGGCGTTGTGATCGGTAAAGTGCTGCAACGGGAACAGCACCCCAACGCGGATAAACTGAGTGTCTGTACAGTAGATGTAGGTGCAGAGGAAACATTAAACATTGTTTGTGGTGCGTCTAATGTCCGCGCAGATATTTATGTACCAGTTGCAACGAAAGGTACTTACTTACCCAAAATTGACTTAAAAATTAAACCCACAAAACTTAGAGGTGTACCCTCAAACGGGATGATCTGTTCTTTAAAAGAACTAGGTTTACCGACTGATGTAGACGGGATTCATATTTTCACAGAAGAAAATCTCACCTTGGGTAGTGATGTACGTCCTTTTCTGGGTTTAGAAGATGTCATTTTAGATGTCACCGCAACCGCTAACCGTGCAGATGCTTTATCTATGGTGGGTATTGCGCGAGAAGTTGCAGCTTTAACCGGTGGAAAGTTATCTATTCCTCAACCTTCAGCAGTTACAATTAATAATAATCCTGGAAATTTAAGCTTGAAGATTTCCGAAAATAAAGCTTGTCCTGCATACATTGGAACTGTTGTTGAAAATATCAAAATTGCCCCTTCTCCTGAGTGGTTAAAACAAAAATTACTTGCTGCGGGAGTTCGTCCCATTAATAATGTGGTAGATATCACAAATTATGTGTTATTAGAATGGGGACAACCGTTACACGCTTTTGATCAAGAAAGATTAAAATCTGTAGCTGGTGGTGAAAATTTAACCATTGGTGTCTGCTTTGCTGAAAGTGGGGAAACTATCAAAACTTTAGATGGACAAACCCGCAATTTATCTACCCAAAATTTATTAATTACTGCTAATAACAAAGCTGTTGCTTTAGCAGGAGTAATGGGTGGTGAAGAAACCGAAGTTTATGAAGGTACAACCAGTTTAGTTTTAGAAGCGGCGTTATTTGATTCTGTGGCTATTCGTCGTTCTTCTCGCGGTGTGGGTTTAAGAAGTGAAGCTTCGGGACGATATGAAAGAGGTGTAAATCGAGCAGAATTAGAAACTGCTTGTAACCGCGCTTTATCCCTAATTCAAGAATTAGCAAATGGGGTGATTGTGCAACAGGAAATAGTTGATAATCGTCCTGATGCTGCTACCTGGACACATTCTATTGTTTTGCGGTTAAATAGAATTAATGAAGTGCTAGGTCCAATTGATTTAGGATTAGAAACTGGAGAATTAGAAGCAGCAGATGTAGAAAGAATTTTGACTGCTTTGGGATGTGAATTAACTGATAATAATGACCGCACTTGGACGGTAAAAGTACCACCCTATCGTTACCGTGATTTAGAACGGGAAATTGATTTAATTGAAGAAATTGCCCGTCTTTATGGTTATGATAATTTCGTGGATACTTTGCCAGAAAAAACCGAACCAGGTTATTTACCTTTAGATCAAGAATTACTGCGAAAAATTCGCTCTTATTTACGGGGTGAAGGTTTAACAGAATTAATGCAATATTCTTTAGTTAAACCAGGGGAAGATAAACAAATTGTTTTGAGTAACCCTTTATTTGCAGAGTATTCAGCTTTGCGGACTGATTTGATTTCTGGATTGATTGATGCTTTTCAATACAATTTAGAACAAGGAAATGGGGCGTTAAATGGTTTTGAAATCGGGCGCATTTTCTGGCAAGAAGAAGAAGGGTTAGATGAAGCTGAAGCGTTAGCTGGGATTATGGGTGGTGATACTAGCATTGGTAAATGGTCCAGTGGTGGACGTGAACAACCAATGACTTGGTTTGAAGCGAAAGGTATTTTAGAAAATGTCTTTCAACAATTTAGTTTAGAGGTAGAATTTCAACCAGAAAATAGAGATTCCCGGTTACATCCAGGAAGGACTGCTTCTTTATGGTTGGGTGGTAATAGACTGGGAACTTTTGGACAAGTTCACCCCCAACTAAGAAGGGAAAAAGGTTTACCAGATGCGGTTTATGTGTTCCAGTTAAGTTTGGATACTTTGTTAAATGCACTGGATAATGATGATTTACTAATTCCCAAGTTTCAATCCTATTCTACCTATCCAGCTAGTGATAGAGATTTGGCATTTTTTGCACCTGTGAAAGTCACAGTTTCCGAACTGGAAAAAGTGATTAACAAAGCTGGGAAAGGGTTGTTAGAATCGGTGGAAGTCTTTGATGAATACAGGGGTGAAAATGTTCCTGCTGGTCAAAGAAGTTTAGCTTTTCGTTTAGTTTATCGTGCTGGCGATCGCACTCTCACTGATAATGAAGTTGAACCTGTACATAATAAAGTGCGAGAAGCTTTAGTAGAAAAATTCGGTGTGAGTTTGAGAAGTTAATTTATCACAGGCCGCTGATAACGATACCTTGAGCATACATAGGGCATTGGGCATGGATAATAAAACCAATGCCCTATTTCATTGTGATCATGGGCGCTCTCATCTCCTGTGCTGTCTTCCGGGGGGAATAGGTTGAAAACCCTATTTAAGCTGTTAGGCAGCTAAATTTTATCATCCTAATCTAGTTAAGTCTTGTGGTGCGGGCATCTTGCCCGCTAGACTTATACAAATTAAATACACAACAGCTTAATAGAAAATTGCATTTCTCAAAAACTATCAGTTTGCTAGACAAAACTCATGAAATTCTGTCTGGAAAATGGCTCTCAAAATCTTGACTTGATCAGATATAAGTTCACAATATAAGCAAGGGAATTTAAAATTTTAACTCAGTTCTATTCAAACCAGTATTTCAGGAGGCGATCCAAAAATGGGCATAAAAATTTATGACCTCTACCTTAATCATGATGCACAGTTTATTCAGGAAGCAACTCCTGGGGAAATGATCAATATCAAAGGTGGTTTTGGTAGAAGAAGAAGGAGAAATCCAAGCACAACATTAGAAAGTAGTGATATTTCCGCGCTAATGGAAGACATAAATACTAATCTCGATAGATGGAGAATGGACATTGACACCACACTTGAGGACTTGAGACAGTCAATCAATTTTTAACAGATTGGCTGGGTAATTTAACCATAGTTTCCATATTCGTGTGTTTTCTGTTTAGGAATAGATAACGCACGATTTTTTATGCTATTTTCAAAATCATCACACCAGATAGGATAATTGATTTTTGTTTATCTATCCTGGACTTACTCAATCAAGATTGGACTAAAAACCTAATTCTTGGTAGGGGTAATTCATGAATTACCCTTACTTTCATTCTTTTTTGTGTAAGTCCTGATATAGCTGTAAACAGAGTATTTAGGACATCTTCTGTAGGGTTTTAGCATTTGCTAAACCCCTACTATATCTGTGAAATCTTATGGTTTACTTACAGCATTTCCAATCTGAATGTTGACTTGAAAAGTCATGTAACTCAAAAATTAATCAGCTATAAAAAAGACATAAATTCATGATTAATGTCTGATCAACCCAGTTCAAACCCTTGATTTTTCAAATTTTCTTCAATAAAAATAGGAGTATCGGTTGAGCAAAGAAAAACTTAACCGCTCCCACAAATTCTCATCATTGTTCTAATCACTGAGAACAAGTCTTTTAGGAGGAAATTATGGCTAGTATCAAACTCTCTGAATTGCAAGCAACTGGTTCTGAATTATTCCAAGATTCCGAAAGCTTTCTTAACGAAATGAGCGATGTTAATTCCATTGCTGTTTATGGTGGATATTCTGGTAGCAGCGTGAGTGATATGTCCACACTCACAAAATTAGCTGAAGCTTTTGTGAATACCTATGGTATTGCTCATATCGCTTACTTAGCTAAGTCCTACAGCGACAAGGGCTACTGGTAATTTTATAGTTCCCCATCGTGCAATTTTTAATCACTGAGAACAAGTCTTTTAGGAGGAAATTATGGCTAGTATCAAACTATCTGAATTGCAAGTAACTGGTTCTGAATTATTCCAAGATTCCGAAAGCTTTCTTAACGAAATGAGCGATGTTAATTCCATTGCTGTTTATGGTGGATATTCTGGTAGCAACGTGAGTGATATGTCCACACTCACAAAATTAGCTGAAGCTTTTGTGAATACCTATGGTATTGGACATATCGGTTACTTAGCTAAGTCCTACAGCGACAAGGGCTACTGGTAATTTTGTAGTTCCCCATCGTGCAATTTTTAATCACTGAAAACAAGTCTTTGAAGAGGAAATTATGGCTAGTATCAAACTATCTGAATTGCAAGTAACTGGTTCTGAATTATTCCAAGATTCCGAAAGTTTTCTCAACGAAATGAGCGATGTTAATTCCATTGCTGTTTATGGTGGATATACTGGTAGCAACGTGAGTGATATGTCCACACTCACAAAATTAGCTGAAGCTTTTGTGAATACCTATGGTATTGCTCATATCGGTTACTTAGCTAAGTCCTACAGCGACAAGGGCTACTGGTAATTTTGTAGTTCCCCATCGTGCAATTTTTAATCACTGAAAACAAGTCTTTGAGGAGGAAATTATGGCTAGTATCAAACTATCTGAATTGCAAGTAACTGGTTCTGAATTATTCCAAGATTCCGAAAGCTTTCTTAATGAAATGAGCGATGCTAATTCTGTTTATGGTGGATATGACAGCAATGTGAGTGATATCTCAACACTCACAAAATTAGCGGAAGCTTTTGTAAATACCTATGGTATTGGACATATTGGTTACTTAGCTAAGTCCTACAGCGGAAAAGGCTACTGGTAGTTTTGTAGTTTTGTAGTGAACGACTGAGTTAAATGGCTCTCCTGGGATTAACGGTAAAAGTAATTTATGTAATTAACATAAGTTGACTATTTTACCAATAAACCAGGAGAGCCAATAAAAAAATCAACAAAATCTAATTTTTACAACATTAAATAAATGGCACGAATTATTATTGCTGACCTGCATCCTATGGATTCAGAAGGATTTCTCAATGAAGTCAATAATCAGGATTCTCAAGCAGTATTTGGTGGTGTAGATGGTTCTAGTTCTCAAATTCTAAATTTTGGTGTTAAGACTCTTGAATTTATGCTTGTAATTGCGGCTATTGATGCTATTTCATTTTTAACGAGTTCATTCATAAACACAGATTATGAATTTAGTAGTAGAGACTTGTCATTAGAAAGTATGTACAATATTCAAGAATAAAAATAATTTTTAAATGCGAAAGCAAAAATAAGGAGATTTCTGGAAATTTATCAAATTTTATTGATTAAAAGTTTTTCATTTTCATTAAAGCTATGCCATTTCTTTTAAGTTCTCAAAACGTTTTTTCTTATCTCATTTCCCACGGACTTTGTACTCAAGCAGAACAGTCATTGAGTAAAATTGAGTTAAAATCTGCCAAAAATTTTAATTTATTAGTTAGCTTGCCCGATGGTAGTCAATTGTTGGTAAAACAAGAACGTCTTAACCGAGAAGGTAGAACTCGTGGTGAGTTTTTAGATGAATGGCAAGTTCATGATTTTTTCCAAACCTTCCCAGAAGTCAGTCATCTACGCTCATCTGTATCAGAAGTAATTCATTTTGATGCTGAAAATTCCATCATTGTTTTTAATTATCTCAATAACTATCGGGATGTAGCAGAATTTTATGCTAAGGAGAATTTATTCCCGACTAAAATTGCTCGCTCAATAGGAGAAAATTTAGCTTCAATTCATCGTTTAACTTTAGACCGTCAAGAGTATCAGCAATTTTTACAAAATTCTGAAGTGATCACACAAACAAGTTCTCAGATGAATGGGGGAGTAAATAGAATTACACCAGAAGTATTTGGTCACGTTACATCTGATGGGTTGAAATTCTTTGCACTTTATCAACGTTACGATAATTTAGGAAAAGCGATCGCCAATTTGAAAGAGGCTTTTCATCCTTGTTGTTTAACTCACAATGATCTCAAACTTAACAATATTTTGCTTTCTTTAGATTGGGAAACAGCAGCAGAAAGAGAAATATCTTCAGAATTTTTCTTGCCTGATCAACATGATAAAATTATTCGTTTAATTGACTGGGAACGTGGTTCTTGGGGAGATCCAGCCAACGATTTAGGATCAATAATTGCTAGTTATTTACAAATTTGGCTATATAGTATGGTAGCTAGTAGAACCATGCCCATTGAAGAATCTTTACGTTTAGCGGCAATTCCTTTACATCTAATACAGCCTTCCATAGCAGAATTAATGGCTACTTATTTAGCTAACTTTCCCGAAATTTTAGAGCGTAGTCCTGAGTTTTTACAACGAGTTGTGCAATTTACCGGTTTTTCTTTAATTACATCTATTCAAGCTAAATTGCAACATGAAAGAACCTTTGGTAATTCGGGTATCTGCATTCTTCAAGTCGCCAAAAGCTTATTGTGTCGTCCTCAAGCATCTATGACCACAATTTTTGGCATGGAAGCCTCAGAATTGATACCTACCAGTTTATCAATGACTGTCGCTTGATACGATTTTAGATTTTGGATTTTAGATTTTGGATTTTGTTCTGTTCCCTGTTCTCTACACCCCTCACTAGAAACTATGCAACTATTAGATTCGGTACAATCTCAACTTGCAGAACTGCCCCAGCAATTGCAGACATCACTAGAAGATATTGTCAATAACATTAAAATTGAATCTCACCACTGTATCAAGCATCCAAAGTACAAATCTTTAGAATTGCCAGAGTCAGTAATCCCTCGCTTTGAAAAGTTACCATTGGAGATGCAGCAACAGCACTTAAAGTTACAATTGCGTAATTTTATATACAGTGCTTATTATAACGTTGCCACAAAACCTGATCAAAATCCTGATGACGAGGAAAGCAATAGTAAAGTAAACCAAAATCTTGAAAATAATAGTTTATTCGGAGTGGATTTAGAATTCTATGATCTTTTGCATACCAGGAACAAAAGTCAAGGCTACTGGAGTCATAGCTGGCAGGTAGTCAGGGAAGAAACAGATGGCACTTTGGCAGTCCATAAAAATGGGTTAACACTGCACGTTGATCCTAATTTGCATCTGTTACCAACAAAGCAAAAATTAACTGTTGGTAAGTTTGTATCTATTAAAATGCCGAAGAATTTGGTGCAGAAGGGATTTTATATGGCCGTAGCAAATGCAGGTTCTCAAAATAATCATGAGATTACGCGAATTTACTTTAACTTAACACCTGAAGGGGCAGCAGCCGTAATGGAAAGTTTAACAGAAGCACTAAATAATATCGACATTTCATTTTCGTTTAAAGCACTATATAATCCTGCCGATTATCGACGTTATGACTCAGCCGTGCTTTACTTTAACAAAGGCAAATATGAGCTAGTTCACCCAATATTACCAAGAATATATGAGGAAAATAAATCCTATTTTCAAGAGCAAGTACCTTTGTTTACTAAGTTATTAGCACCGGGGTTAGCTTGCGCTGAAGAACCAGAGCAAAAATTTGGTGAGCAGGAAAGTTTTGGTACTCATCGCTGTCAAATTATTGCTAATGGTTTAATAGCAGCTTGGCAGCAAGGTGATCATAGCCCAGAAGGTCGTATGACATCTATTTTTAAGCAATTTTCTGCGATGAAAATTGACTTACAAAGTCCTTATCTTAATCCCCGTTCTCAGGATATTTACACTCCTTTGTTTTAGTTGCACTTAAGCTTTTAGCATTTAGCCCAGATGCTAAATGCTGAGGATTTTAGCATTAGTACCGTTGATAAATTTGTTTGGCTTCTCATTTTAGAGGTAATGGTATGATTCAAGAAAATTTTGAGCAGAATCAAGAATTAGATAAGATATTTAAAGACGCACAGTTTCAACAAATTATCAAAGCTATTATCCTTGGTAAATATGCCTGGGCTTGCATTTTATTTCTCCACTTTGCTGGATGCGACCCTCTAGACTATATACCCCATGAAATTTATAGTCAATTAATCCAAGATAACTATATTTTTAATGGAGATAAGCAGCATTTACAGCAGGATAGAAAATTAAAATTTTCTGGTTTAAAGGTAAATTGGGGTAAATTTACGAGCAGTAAACATAGCCCAAATTAAATTTTGGTTACTCATAAATATATCCCCGACTTCTTTGAGAGGTTGGGGATATTAACATGAACATTAAAGTTCAGTTAAGCCTATTTCTCGCAATTAATAAAAAGCCAGATACAAATCATAGGTTTTCAATTCTTTACTCATGGGTTGTTTTGTTATTTATAATTGCCTTAGCTGGCTTCGCTGAATATTTGTGGAGAAGATTTTTGTGGAGAAGATTGATAATTTTTATCTTCTTCTAAATTGGCTTTTATTTCTAATGTTTTCACTTGTTGTTTTAACCAATTTGTAAATAAATCGCCCATGATTTTCACCCGCATCTGTTCATTTAACTGGGGTTTAATAATTTCCTCTACCATAATGATATGCGCTCCTTGAGATGTAATGATTGGTTTGAGAATTTGGGGGGGGTTGGCTGCAAAAATAGCGGCGGCTATTTCTGGTCTAAAATCACTGCGTTGGCGCATACCTTGATATCCTCCAGCACGACGAATTTCGGGAGTTTGAATATATTGACGAGCAATTTGGTGGAAACTGATTTCACCTTCTTGCAAAGCATAAAATATTTCTAAAGCTAAATCTTCATCATCTAATATCACTTCATAAGTTACTGCGGCGGTGTAGTCGAGTTGGTGAGCATAAAAAAATGGTTCAACTTTATCTGCAAATAAATGCTCGGCTAATTTTGCAGATACTAAGTTAGTATGAGCGATTTCTTCAAAGTTATCCAAGGAAAGATAATGTTTATTTAACCATGCCCAAGTGTCTTCTGCTTTAATCAGTTTGTTGGCTAAACGTAGGCTATCGGCTGCTTGTTGTAGTTCTTCTGTTGTGATGGTAATATCTTCTTTGATAGCAGTATCCGCAATTATTTTTCTAGTGGCGATCGCTTCTAGTACATTAGGAATTTGGCAAGATATTTTAACATGGTAAAGAATATCCTCAGAAGAAACGCTGATAAATTTTGACATCTTCTAATTCTCCATTATTAATAATTGAGGAGTCAGGAGTAGTTTTACTCTTGACTCCTGACTCCTGACTCCTACTATATTAAAGGTCTAAACCATTCTTTTGCAGCTTTTTGAACGGATCTAAAATAAAGTCAATAACGCGACGTTGACGCACAATAACTTCTGCGGTTGCGGTTTGACCTGGTGTTAAAGGAATACGTTTGTTACCAGCTTGAATATAAGGTTGTTCCAAGGCAATTTCTAACTCATAAGTTTCTAAGCGAGTGGGGCTATTTTCTGGAATTTTAGCATCAGGTGAAATCCAGGTAACACGCCCTTGCGTCACACCATATTCCTGGAAAGGATAAGCATCAAACTTGATTTTTACTGGCATTCCTACCTTCACAAAACCACTTTGTTGACTGGGCATTTGTGCTTTCAAAATTAAAGTAGCACCTTTGGGGGCAATTTGCGCCAGCATCTGTCCTGTTTGCACAACAGCACCGGGTTTTTTTACAGGTAATTCAAAGATTGTGCCATCAATAGGCGATCGCACAACTCGTTGTTGTAATTGCAATTCCAATGATTTAATTTGACTCTTGGTTTGAGTAATTTCTGATTTAACTGAAGTAATTTGTGTTTGTAAATCTTTCAGTTGTTCCTGATTTTTCAACAATGTTAATTTACCTGCTTGTACAACACTTTGATAGCTACTTTCCTGTTCTTGTAAACGCAGTTTTGCTTGTTCAATATCTGACTTTGCTTGAGTCATAATTGAGTTATATCGGCTGACTTCTTCCTGAAGACGCAACTGAGATTGTTTAATATTAGCTTTAGTTTCTTCTCCCAACCTTTGACTTTCTTCTGCTGTTTTTTCTATTTCCACAAATCTAATTTGAGGAATTACACCTTGCTTTAAAAGTTGACGATAGCGTGCAACTTCTAATAAATCTCGACTTAAACGACTTTTAGCTAAACTATGGGCAATTTGGGTAGAATTGATGCTCTGTTTTGCTTGTTCAATTTGAGCGAGTCTTTCCCATTGTTGCAGATTATATGCACTTTGTTTAGCAGCCAAGTTTTCTCTTGCTTGATTAACTTGAGCGAGTTTTTCTAATTGTTGGGATTGGTTTTGTTGTTCTTGGATATTTATCGCCAGTAATACTTGATTTTTGAGTAATTCTAATTGAGCTTGGCGATTAACTAAACCTTCTAATTTGGCGTGGGTTTGTTGCAGTTCTGTTCGCAAAACTTCAGAATCTATTTCTACTAAAACCTGTCCAGCTTGAACTGTTGCACCTTCTTGAACATTGACAGCAATAACACTACCAGTAACTGCACTATCTAATGTTTGGGTTGCACCTTTTGGTTCTATTCTACCACTAGCATTTCCAGTTTCATCAACTTGAGAAAACATTGTCCAAGGTAAGGCTATTGCTGTAAAACTAACTAGTAAATAGAGCATTGAGCGTGTCCAGGCTTTAGGTAAAGCATCTAATAATTCTTCTGTACCATAAAACCAATCTTTTTCTGTAGTTGCTGTCTGTTTTTCCTGTTGAATATCAGTAGAATGAGTTTGTCCTGATATCAAAACCGCTGAGGATGAATTGTAAGTTGATTGTGGCATACTTTAATTGTTTTTCAGATTCTCAGGTAAAAAATGATTTTTTTAAGTAAGAATTCAGGAGTCAGAAGTAGGGGCAATCCTTCCGTGGTTGCCCAACTTGAATCCTTACTTTTTTAAAGCCAAGTTATATGAAAAAGCCCTATGATTTGTAACTAGATTCAGTTGAAAATTCAACATACATATTAGAGACGTTGTATGCAACGTCTCTTGATTTATATTGAAGATTAAGGTGATTGGTGACTGGTGACTGGGAAGAAAATCAATAATTACCTGTTCCCTGTTCCCTATTCTCTTGTTACTGTCACCTGTCACCTATTTACTAATTTAACCTGTAGCTGCTAGTTGTTGTTGATTGAGATAGTAATAATGTCCTTTTTTAGCAATCAATTCTTCGTGAGTACCGCTTTCCACTAAAACACCGCGATCTAAAACTAAAATCAGGTCAGCATTACGCACGGTAGAAAGACGATGGGCAATAATTAAACTTGTGCGTCCTTTGAGGATTTTTTTGAGGTTGTTCTGAATAATTCTTTCAGATTCAGCATCAAGATGACTGGTAGCTTCATCTAATATTAAAAGGCGCGGATTTCCTAATAATGCACGTGCTATGGCTAGGCGTTGGCGTTGTCCTCCTGATAACATTCCTCCACCTTCTCCAATTTGGGTTTCATAACCCATTGGCATCCGTTTAATAAATTCATCTGCACCTGCTAATTGTGCTGCTTCAATAATTTCTTCTAGACTGGCTTCGGGGTGAGCAATGCTGATATTTTCCCGAATTGTACCACCAAATAAAAATGTTTCTTGGTCAACAACTCCTATTTGCGATCGCAAGGATTTTAAGGCAATACTAGTCACATCTTGATTGTCAATTAATACTCTACCATCTGTCGGCAGATATAACCCTAAAATCAATTTAGAAAGTGTGGTTTTTCCTGAGCCACTACGCCCAACTACCGCTACAGTTTGTTCAGGTTTAATTTCAAAACTTAAATTTTCTAGAATGTTAACCTCGCTGTCTGAATGATAGCGAAATGTCACATTATCAAAACAAATTCTTCCATGTAATCTTGGTAAATTTTGCCGGGGTTGTATTGCTAAATCTTCTTCTACTTCGGCTTCTAATACATCATTAATCCGCTCGGTAGAAACAATCACTTCTTGTAATTGATTCCATAACACAATTAACCTTTGAAAAGGCTGAATAATATTGCCTAATAACATATTAAAAGCCACTAATTGACCAATGGTTAATTGATTTTGAATCACTAACCATGCTCCAAACCACAATAAACCAGTAGTAGCTAGAGATTGAATTGTAGAACTAATAATTTGCAGTTGATTACCAATTATTTGAACTTGAAAATTTTTCTTGGTCAAGTTATTTAGCAATTCTTCCCAATGCCAACGCACTGTTTGTTCAATAGCCATTGAACGAATGGAAGAAATGCCAGATAAACTTTGAATTAAGTAACTATTTTCTTTAGTTACCGCACCAAAGACTTCACGGCTCATACGTCTTAAAAAAGGCGTAGCAAAAAGAGCTAAACAGACAAAAGGTGGGACAATTGCTAAAACTAATAAAGCCAAAGGTGGACTATACCAAAACATCAAACCCACATAGATAAACACGGTCAGCAAATCTAAAATAATAGATAATGCTTCGCCAGTAAGAAAGCGTTGAATTTTTTGATTTTCTTGGACGCGAGAAACAATATCACCGACGTAACGCGACTCAAAAAATGACAAAGGTAAACGAAATGTATGTTTAATAAATCCCACCAACAAAGCTACACTAATTTTATTGGCTGTGTGGTCTAATAAATATTGTCTGAGTCCATTGATGACAACACGAAATAAGCCAAAAATTAGTAAACCAAACCCCACGGTATTTAAAGTAATGGTGCTACCTTGAACAATGACTCTATCTAATAATAGTTGAGTAAATAAAGGTGTCACCAGTCCAAAAACTTGAATTAATACCGAAGCTACAAATACTTCTAGTAATACCTGAAAGTGAGGTTTAACTAACTCAAATAATTGCCAAAATGGTGTATTCGTTTCTGGGGTTTCTTTGAGTGATTTTGTCGGTTGTAATAACAACGCATAACCAGTCCAACCGGCTTTAAATTCCCCGATAGTGAGGGTGCGTTGACCAATAGCAGGATCAGCAACAATTACCTGTTTTTTGGTGATTTCATAGACAACAATGTAATGTTTTCCTTCCCAGTGGGCGATCGCTGGTAATGGTTGTTGTGCTAATTTATCTAAACTGGCTTTTACTGGACGAGTAGCAAAACCAATACTTTCAGCCGCAGTAGTTAAACTCCGCATAGATGCACCAGCACGGTTAACATTAGCAAGTTCCCGCAAGCGATTTATACTGAAATTTTTACCCCAATAACGGCTAATCATCACTAAGCAAGCTGCACCACAATCAGAAGCACTTTGTTGTTCAAAATATGGGTAGCGTTTGCTAATTTTGCGCCACCAATTACCGGCGGTGACAGTAGGACTAGGAAAGTATTTTTGGCGTTGTTTGGGGCGTTGTTTCGGTTGTGGTAGAGGTTGGTTTCTCGGTTGGGGAAATTGAATGACATTGAGATTTTTGGGTTTAACTTCGCGCTTGATCGGTTCGGTAATTGGTAGATTTTCTGCTGCAATTAATGTACTAAGTTGCGGCCAATGTTGTAGTGCTTGTTGCCAATCAGCTTGACGTAAAATGTAGACTATTGTTGGTTCCGTTGCTTGCCAATTTCCCTTTTGGGAATTTACAAAAATATTACCAGGTGTTAATTTTGTACCTTGAGGATTTTGTAATTCTCCCTGCCTTACTAACAACAGTTTAGCATCTTTAATGATTTGGGAATTGACATTACCAATATCTAAATTTTGTTTGGTAAATAAGGACAATGCTGTTAACATTTCCTCCACTGATTCATGGCGGGGTATAGCAGAGTTTTGGCTCAATAATAGCAGTGTATCCCAAAGTTCTGCCCTCAGGAATAGGCGCTCCCATACTGTCGCAATCTTATTAATTACCTCCTGGGGAAGATAACCTATTTTTAAATTCATAGAAGCTCTAGCTACATAATCGCTAAACTTCTGTTCGGGAAAAAGTGTCAACTCTCCAAAGAATGAACCAGATGTTAAAGTCGTAATTAAATTATTTTCACCATCTAATAGTCTGACTTTACCAGCCAAAACTAAATAAATTCCTGGTGCTGCGGTGGCTGATTGCCAAAATTGCTTGGCTATTGGTGGTTCAATAATTTCTAAGGCTTGAATACAATTTTCTAAGTCTTTTTTAGACAGAGAATCACCCAAAATTTGGGTAATTTGTGCGGTTAATTGTTCCTGAGAAAAAGTTGATGTCATTTTCTTACCTCCAAATTTTAGTTATTGGTCTGAATTAAATTAAATGACCAATTGAAACTAGGTTCGGAGTTAGATTGCAAATCGCAAATGGTGATATTAGCATCCTGATTTGGCAGATTTTTTTGTTGTTGGGAACTTTTGGATTTGGTAGAAAGTCCCATTTGTTTAAGCAAGCGATTAATGTGGCGATCGCTAATTTCAATTCCTAATTCATTGGCTAAATGTTTACTTAACCATTGGGCAGTCCAACATCCAAAAGCATAGCCATATTCACGAGGACTATGAGTTACCAATTCTTTCAATCTTTCAATATATTGATTATTAACTGTTTTCGGTCTACCTATCCTTCTTTCATTCCATTTATGAGCCATTCCTGCTTCAGCAATACCGATCCAATATCGTGCCATCTCCTGAGAACAACCAATAATTTCACAGATATGAGATTGAGATTTACCCATATCTGCTAACAAGATAATTTCAATCCGTCTGCGATATTCTGGTTGTAAATCAGTTTGCAAGTTTTTTAACAACGTCTTCCGTTGAAAAGGTGTTAAAAACCTACTTTCGTGTGCATCGTAAAGATCCAAAACTTGATTTTGATGAGAAGAGAATGACATAATTCTTACCAGTTGCCGAATACTGTAAAATTTGGGCTAATTTACCTCTTACATCTGTTGCTAAAATCCAGATGTAAAATTCATAAATCACTTCTAACTAACTAAATATTTATGATATTTATGACGTGCAGCTAAAGCTGGCTGAAAAAAAATATACAGTAAAACACCTTTAAATCTTTATAATTGATTAATTCATAATTAGTTTTGAATAGAGATTTAGATCCCAAGCAAAACCTGGCTGCTTAGAGAATTGTTAAATTATCAGCAGTCTTTTAATTATGAATTATGAATTAGTAATTACTAATTGTTTTTAATCCTGCAATGCAGGTTCATCCAGCACCTTGCAAAGATTTAAGTTAGTTAGGTTGTGATTACCCAATCAGATTAAATGTGTTCCACAAATTGCAGCCTACAAATCATTTTGTTCGGGACAGGAAGCTATTTATTTTTTAACACTAGCTTAATACTAGAATTTTCTCATCAGCAGATTTTCATAAATCTGAAATTGTTTCTCAGCCAAGTTATCAGCCAAGTTAAAAGACAATGCCAAATTTCTTCATACTTTGTCTTGAAATACTATTAGTCATGGCATAATTTCCCTACATATTCACGAAAGTTTTATGAAAGTTTATACAAGGGTAGATAGTCTTTATTGAATCTTTCTACTAATCTTACATCAAATTTATATTTTTTGATGCAATACTTTAGTTTGATGAAATTGCCAAAAATCGAATTATCAAGCACCTTAATCTAAAATATTTAAATTCTTCATTTAAATTCTTCAATTTTGCAAAAATATAAAAAATAAATATGTTTTCCTAAAAAATAGATAAACCTCTACCTATTGAAGTAAACATATATTCTATTACCATCGGAAATATACCAAATTTTTATCTATCTGTAGTATGATAATTTTCAATTAGATTTGTAACCTGTGACTAATAAGTAAACTGATTTAATAAATCTAACCTGCGATGAATAATGAAACAAAAAATATAGTGTACTAAGTAGGAAGTACACACCAATTTATTCCCTGATCCTTCCTGTTCCCTGTTCCCTAAAACAAAAAAAACTTTGTACCTCATGCTTCTTGGGAATAGCTATAAAAAAAAGAAGCTGTGTAATTTACCAGCTTCCATGATCGGTTAATAAATTGCCAATTGATGCAGTAGAGATAATCCTGTTTGGGAGAAATAGGATTACTATAAATGAAGTAGAAGTGTGATAAATCAAGGTGCTACACTCAAGGTACTATCAGCCATAAGGAAGATTTTACCGTAACTTTTCAATTTCCCAGTTTACTGTCATTGCTAAAGATGATCGTAAAAAACTAACATCTAAAATAGCCGGAGAATTTTGCTAACAATCTCAAATTTCGGGTTAGCCATTACCCAAATTTTTAATTGTTTAAACTGTTGGGAAAAAAGAACCACCAATAGTTACGCTTCATCTGTCTTGGTGTAAAAGGTAAACATTTGGTTGTTAGGATAAAGCCTAAAGGTAGGCTATTTCCACAGCTATTTGTGTTGTTATTGATAATTTATAGGATTTTACGGATGTATATTCGCCATTCTGGCAGAATCTTACACTGGCTTTGATAATTGATAATTGATAATTGATAATAGATCCCCGAATTGTTGAAGAAGTCGGGGATCTGGGTATGACGTTTTTTAAGGTTGAGTTACTGAGAAAATCCTGTACATTCTGATTCAGAAATCAAACTTCTGCGTAATGTTCCTGTTCTCGTTCTACAAAACTCTGGACACGGTTGCGATAGCTTCTCAAACTATCATCTACCCAATCACGATCGCTGCTGTTAACAAATAAATGCACCAACGGTTCACTAGCATCGGGTAAAACCAACACCCAACTATCATCATAAGGTTGACAAATTTTCACCCCATCAATTAATTCCAAATTTTGCGCGGGGTGAGTTTCCACCAAATAACGCATCAACGCTCCCTTAGCAGTCCAAGGACAACGAACGGTAGAAGTTCTGTGAATCACGCGGGGTAATTCAGCACGCACAGCAGCAAGCGATCGCTCTTGAATTGTCAGCATTTCAATCAACTTCGCAATGCAAAACATCGAATCAAAACCCGGATGCAAATGCGGGAAAATAAAACCAGTTTCCCCACTTCCCCCTAAAACCACATTGGGATTTTTTTGACAAGCTTCCATCAACGCTGTAGGATTCGCCTTAGTTCTAATTACCCTCCCATCATGACGACGTGCTACCTGTTCCACCGCACTAGAAGCATGAACCGGCACAACTACCGAACCTCTGGGATTAGATGTTAACATCATTTCCACCATCAACGCCGTCAACATTTCTCCCCGCACGGGATAACCAGACTCATCCACTAAAATCAACTGTTCCCCATTTGCTGACACCTGCACCCCAAAATTTGCCTTGAGTGCTTCCACCACATGACCTAACTGAGTTAACAAACCTTCCCTCGTAGTAGTCGTCATCGCGGTTTTATTCACACTGGCATTCAAAACCACCGCATCAGCACCAAACTTATCTAACATCTGCGGTAACACCGCCCCAGAAACCGCATAAACATAATCTATAACCACCTTTGCACGACTATTACGCAAAGTTTCCACATTCAAAAGCTTTTCAAAAGCAGTACAGTAACGTTCAATCACCTGACTAGGATATACCACATCACCTATTTCGTGACTTTGCGCCCTCCGCATATCTTCTTTAAAATACGCCCCCTCAATTTTCTTCTCTTGGGCTTTAGTAATATTAATTCCCTTTCCATCCATGAACTCAATCAGGATATAATCAGGACGATCCGGGTGTACCCGCACATGAATACCACCCGCTACCCCAATTTTGGGAATCACGGTTCTAGTAATAGGAATAGCTGTCGAATCCAGATTTTGCACATCCACACCTACCGACATCAACCCAGCAATGAGAGAACGAGTTACCATTCGTGACACATTCCGCTGATCACGGGAAACACTCACCTGAGAACCGGGTTTTAAAGTCGAACCATAGGCAGCACCCAATTTGACAGCAAATTCCGGGCTAATATCAATATTAGCTAAACCTTGTACCCCACGTTGACCAAATAAATTCCTTTGGGCAGTGTTACCCCAAATCAAATTAATGTTTAAAACAGCACCTGATTCAATTTTCTTACTTGGCCAAACTCTCACCCCAGGGCTAATTTGCGCCTCTTCTCCTATAGTAGAAAGCGAACCCACAACAGCAGCTTCTAATACATGAGCGCGGCGATCCACACGAGTACCACGGGAAATTACACAAGCTGATAATTGGGCTTCATCGCCTATAATTGCCCCATTCCAAACTATTGGACGTTTTAAATTGGCATCTGCGCCAATAGTCACATTATCACCAATTATAGTCCCATCCTCAATTTGCACTCTCGCCCCAATGCGGCAATTATCACCAATTATCGCCGGACTTTCAATTCTGGCACTGGGATCAATATAAGTATTTTGACCTACCCACACCCCAGAAGAAACTTCTGGATATGCAAACTCTAGTTTTACCTTCCTAGCTAAAGCATCATATTGCGCTTCCCGATAAGCATCTAAATGACCAACATCACACCAATATCCTTGAGCAATATAACCATAAATTGGTTCATTTTTCGCCAATAGTAAAGGAAATAAATCTTTAGAAAAATCAGATTCAGTATGTTCTGGTAAATATTCCAAAACTTCTGGTTCTAAAATATATGTGCCAGTATTCACAGTATCAGAAAAAATTTCACTAGTGGAAGGTTTTTCTAAGAATCGGTTGATACGTCCTTCTTCATCTGTAATTACTACCCCAAATTCAATCGGGTTAGGAACACGGGTTAAAATTAAAGTTGCTTTAGATTGTTTTTGTTTGTGAAATTCAATAGCTGCCGTCAGGTCAAAATCTGTGATACTATCACCGCTAATCACTAAAAAAGTTTCATCCAAAAGTTCAGCAATATTTTTCACACAGCCAGCCGTTCCTAAAGGTTGGTCTTCTTCGATAGAATATGTCATTTGTACGCCAAAATCGCTACCATCTTGGAAGTAATCGCGGAGGACATCGGGTAAATAGTGTAATGTGGCAATTATTTCTGTAATGTTATGCCGTTTGAGAAGATTGATAATATGTTCTGCAATGGGTCGGTTTAATATCGGCACCATTGGTTTGGGTAGATCGCAAGTTAAAGGACGTAATCTTGTCCCTGAACCACCTGCCATTAGCACTGCACGCATAAATCCTCCTAATTACAGCCTTGGCTGCATCGAGATTCGTTATAAAAATTGGTTCTTCTTTATTTAGTCTCCTATGAATATTGATCTTTGAGGAACTTCCACAAGAAACATTTGATAAAAATTAAGTAAATCGACGCTTAAAATTATGTAAATAGTATTATTACAGCCCCGTATTTACATTACCCTTGTTATATTTAACATAGCTGTAAATTTTACCTACATCTTCCTATAAACTGCTGCTAATTCAGAAAAATCAACTAACAACCAAAACTCAGTGTTCTGGATTTATTAGTAGCACTGGACATAATATACAAAAGTAATATAAATTTACATATACTTCTATATTTTTATTAACAATCTCTATAAACACCTCTATGTTGGCATTGACTACCAAGCCGCATTCTGGAATACTATTCTTAACTAACATCAAGACATTGCAAAGTTAAGAGTCAATTTTTACCTGCACCAACAGCTAAAAACTTTGAAAAACTGTATTTTGGTAAGCAACTCTCTGCAATGCTTGTGACTTTTGATGCACAATTTTCTGCATTTACCATAGGAGTAGATTGTAATGGAATTAATTATTATTGGTTTGATTGTGACTTATGTATTTGGTGGATTAAAGTTTTGGTTGGGTTTTAAGAAGACTCATTTTACACAAACTTTCCTCAATCGCATTGGTTTTAGTTTATTATGGCCAGTTTTGTTTATAGCTAATTCATCCTATCGACGCAATTTTAGAAGAGCATTAAGAGATTAATTCATAATTCGTAAACAAGGGAATAGGTGACAGGTGATACAATTTTGGATTTTGGATTTTGGATTTTGGATTGTTTTTGTTAACTCCAATCTAAAATCTAAAATCTAAAATCTAAAATCATTCTGACTCCTCCTGCAATTATGAATTATGAATTAAAAAACTTGAATCCACTCTTTAATAGAATACTCTGTCCAGATGCCATTTTGCCAATAAGGATCAGCTTCCACTAACTGACGGACAGTTTCTTCATTTTCCGCTTCATAAATACCAAAAACTTTGGTGACATCTTTAGTCGGACCCAGGGTAATTAAAATTCCTGCTTCTTTTTGTTTTGCTAGTCCTTCTAAATGTGCTGGTCGGTAGGGTTCACGTTTGGTTAGTACGTCTTCGCAGTAGCTTCCCCACATTACGTATTTTGGCATGGTGTTGTGATTTTTATAATTGGTGAAATATCTATTTTAGATGTATTGGGAATTGTAGTCAATTATGATGAGGAGATATGAAGAAAATGATCCTGATTTTGATGAAAAAGTACAAGCAGCTATTCGTGAAAAAATAGAAATAGATGCTCCCAAATATACACTAGGAATATTCTACTATTTACCAAAAATTTAGATTATAATATTAACATTGCCTCAGTATTTCAGGAGCAAACCATCATGTCTTTAACTGTGAAAGAACTAGAAGAAATACAGATAGCATATCCAGATTATCGCATAGAATTAGTAGATGGGAGTATTATTATTATGAGTCCGTCGGGTTATGAACCAGAAGAAGTAGGTACTGAGTTTGCGCGAATTTTGGGAAACTGGGTTAGACCTCGTAAACTAGGCCGTGTAGTGGGTTCGAGTGCGGGTTTTAAATTACCAAATTCTGATTTACGTGCGCCCGATGTTTCTTTTGTTCGTGCTGAGAGATTGAAAATATCAACAGAAGATTATGCAGAATTAGTTCCTGATTTGGTAGTGGAAGTAAAATCTAAAACTGATTCTATAGATAAACTGAGAGAAAAGATTCAAGAATTTATTAAATTAGGTTCACAAGTGGGAATTTTAATTAATCCTAAAACGAGAACCTTAGAAGTTTCTCGTGATGGTGAAACAGTTATTTTAAAAGATGGTGATATTTTAACACTTCCTGATTTATTACCTGGTTTTGAAGTGGTAATTTCAGAAATTTGGCCTCCTGTTTTTGAGTAGTTTCGATAATTAGGGGTTGCTAAATAGAATTAGTAATATCATCTTTAACTTAAAATTGAACACATCAGTTATAATCAAATATAACAATACACAAAAATCAGCAGAGTATTTCCGTAGTATTTCAGGAGAAAATTATCATGTCTTTAACCGTGAAAGAACTAGAAGAAATACAGATAGCATATCCAGATTATCGCATAGAATTAGTAGATGGGAGTATCATTATTATGAGTCCGTCGGGTTATGAACCAGAAGAAGTAGGTACTGAGTTTGCATCTTTGTTAAGAAACTGGGTTAGACCTCGTAAACTAGGCCGTGTAGTGGGTTCGAGTGCGGGTTTTAAATTACCAAATTCTGATTTACGTGCGCCCGATGTTTCTTTTGTTCGTGCTGAGAGATTGAAAATATCAACAGAAGATTATGCGGAATTAGTTCCTGATTTGGTAGTGGAAGTAAAATCTAAAACTGATTCTATAGATAAACTGAGAGAAAAGATTCAAGAATTTATTAAATTAGGTTCACAAGTGGGAATTTTAATTAATCCTAAAACGAGAACCTTAGAAGTTTCTCGAAATGGTGAAACAGTGATTTTCAAAGATGGTGATATTTTAACACTTCCTGATTTATTACCTGGTTTTGAAGTGATAATTTCAGAAATTTGGCCTCCTGTGTTTGAGTAGTTTCGATAATTAGGGTTATTTTCTACTGATACCATAATCACCTTACCTAGTATTGGCAACTACTATTAATTACTATGATATCACAAAAATATTGATGATAACGGAAATTGGCAATTAGTAAATAGAAAACAATTACCAATTACCAATTACCAATTACCAATTACCAAGTTTTAACTTCTCAAACTCACACCAAACAGTATTGAACTGCAAATAGGTTGATTTTTGTGTTGATTTTTGTGTTTATTTCTGTGCTTGGGTTTGAGAACTGGGAATAGTAACATCTATTGGTGTCACTGTAGCTGCTAACTGAGTTAATGGTGGTTTAATAGCGGTTTGATTTCCCACTACTAGGGTAACTAAATTTTCTGGTTTGAGGTATTTTCTGGCTACTCTTTGTACATCTGCTGTTGTGGTTGCAGTGACAGCTTTTTGATAACGAAACAGAAAATCAGCGGGATATCCATAATATTCGTAGCGCATTAATCGAGATAAAGTTTGACTGGGATCTTGAAAATTGAATACAAAAGAATTGAGGGTAGATTCTTTGGCATAATTTAATTCTTTTGCTGTCACCCTTTGATTTTGCATCCGATTAATTTCCGCTTTCAATGCTTTCACAAACTGTACTGTAGCATCAGAACGAGTTTGTCCCCCAGCAATAAACATTCCTGGATAATCGAAACGGGGACTCCAGACACCATATACAGAATAAGCTAAACCTTGACGCGATCGCACTTCATTAAATAATCTTCCCCCAAATCCATTTAATACCCCATTCATGACACTTAATGCAGCATAATCAGGATTATCGAAAGTTCCGCCTAAATGTCCAATGAGAATATTACTTTGTGTGAGTTGGGGTTGATTAACAAAAAATACACCACCTAAATTAGCTGATGATACTTGCGGTAGTTGAGTTGTAGAAATATTAGGGTTAGGTTTCCAGTCACCAAACTTAGCTTGAATGAGCGATCGCATTTGTTTGGGGTTAAAATCTCCCACAATTCCCAAAATCATATTATTGGGATAATAATATTGTTGGTAGAATTTAACCACATCTTCACGGTTAATTTGATCCAGAGTTGCATATTCTACCGTGCGAGAGTATGGGCTTTCTTGACCATAGATTAATTTTCTAAACTCCCGACTAGCAATATCATCTGGATCATCATTGCGACGAGCAATACTACCCTTAACTTGAGTTTTAATCAAATCTAACTTTTCTTGAGCAAAAGCTGGTTCTCGCAACACCTCAGCAAACAGCCCAAAAACTGTTTCTAAATCTTCAGTCAAACTATCAAAACTAGCACTACCAGCAGCTTCGCTAATATCAGTTTCTACAGAAGCTGCTCGTTGTTCCAAAATCTCATTTAATTGATCTGGAGAATGTTTGAGAGTGCCACCAGTTCGCATCAGTGAACCAACAACATCCGCTAACCCAACTTTATCACCTGATTCCCAACGGCTACCAGTTTTAACCAGAGTTGTGCCACTGACTAAAGGTAACTCATGATCCTCCATTAAATAGACAACCAAACCGTTATCCAAAACAAACCGTTCATATTTCGGTAATTTAATTTCCGACAAAGGAGTAAACTGTAAATCTGAGTAATGCTTTGCTGCTGCTGTCGCTACCCAAGAAAAATTAAAAGTCAGCAGAAAAGCAATCACCAAAGCGGAAATAAACCGCCAACTCTTAGAAAACTTCAATGAAAATTTCAATTTCTTACCCTTCACCATTTTTGTATTTCTATCCTCTATTTTTTTTAGGGAACAGGGAACAGGGAACAGGGAACAGGGAGCAAGGGGGAAAATACCTCTTCCCTATTTCTTCTGTCACCTGTCACCTGTCACCTGTCACCTATCTCTATCCTTGCTTTGACAACAACTTACCCACAGTGCGATTTTCCGGGGTAAAAGTTGCCTGTGCTACCCGTTGAATATCCGCAGGTGTAACTTGAGTAATATCATCCAATTGTTTAAACAAATTCCGCCAAGAGCCGGTTTTGACTTCATATTCCAATAATTGCTGCGCCATACCCATATTAGAATCTAAACTGCGTAATAAACCTGCTCTAGCTTGAGTTTTCACCCGCTGTAATTCTGTTGCTGATACAGGTTCAGTTTTCAATTTTTCAATTTCTTTACCCAGGGCGATCGCTAATTCATCTACTGTATGTCCTGGTGCTGTCAGGGCATAAAATAACATTAAATTTCCATATTTATCACCAGGAAAACCGCTCAGACCTTGAGCAGCTAAAGCTAACCTTTGTTTTTCTATCAAAGACTTATAAAGTCTGGAAGTGCGTCCATCACTTAATAAACTGGCCATGATGTCATAAACGGCATTATCAGGATCAGTGATAGCGGGACGGTGATAACCTTCAAAATACCAAGGTTGAGAAGATAGCTCTACGGTAATTTCTCTGGGTTCGGTTTGTTTTGGTTCTAGAGGAATTTTTGCCTGTGCTTTGGGTCTAGACTGATAACGTCCAAAGTAAATTTTGGCTAATCTTTTCACCTCATCCGGGTTAACATCACCGACAACAGCAATGGTTAAATTACTGGGAACATAATAATTATCAAAAAATTGTTTGACATTTGCTGGTGAAAGATTACGGATATCTTCGTCATAACCTATTACCGGTCTTCTGTAGGGATGGACTTTAAAAGCAGTATCCATAAATTTTTCTACCATGAAACCGACAGGAGAATTTTCCACTCGCATCCGTCGTTCTTCTAAAATTACATCTCTTTCTTTATAAAACTCCCGAAAAACAGGTTCTAAAAATCGCTCTGACTCCAAAGACATCCACAGTTCCAATTTATTAGCGGGAAAACTGTAAAAATAACGAGTAGCTTCACTAGAAGTAGTAGCATTTAAACCTACACCTCCCGCTTGCTCAACAATTTTACCCATTTCGTTTTGCTTAACCAACTTCTGAGCCTGATTTTCTAATGATTTAAACTCAGTTTGTAGCTTTGCTAAGTCTTCTGTTTTATTTTGAGCTTTGGCGGTTTTAATTTGCTGATCTAATTGTTCTAACTGGTTTAATAATGGTTTTTCGGCTAGATAGTCTGTTGTACCAATGCGTTTTGTACCTTTAAAAGCCAAATGCTCTAAAAAATGCGCTACCCCTGTTTGGCCATCAGGTTCATCTATACCACCAACATCAGCATAGGTGACAAAGGAAACTACGGGGGCTTGATGTCGTTCTAAAACTATGAATTTCAGCCCATTATCGAGGGTAAATTCTGTTAACTCCTTCACCACCCGATCTAAATAAGGTTGAATGGAAGTTTGCTGGGGTTGCAGTGCTAAAGCTGCTTGGGGAGTTAAACCGCAACCAAATATTAACAGCGCCAAAGCCACTGCTAACAGACGGCTAAGATTATTCTGAACAGGTGATTTATTAGTTTTATCCCTTAACCAATCTAAAATCCAAAATCTAAAATCCAAAATCAAATGTTTCATAGCAAAAATTAAAGTAAATTTACACTTCTTGAGAATTAGGTTAATTAGCAAGCAGAGAGTTAATCTTATATTAAGCTTTCTGCGCTTTTTGGATTTGATGTTAGACAATATTGCTACAAGTCGTGTTCCTGAGATATAGCAATAACTACTATGCGAGTTTTTAATTCTCCCCCTCCCTCAGAAGCTCAAACCCGTGATCGCATTCTTCAGGCGGCACAGCGGTTATTTGCATCTCAGGGATTTGATGGTACTACAACCCGTGACTTAGCACAGGCCGCAGGGGTAGCTGAGGGTACGCTCTTTCGTCATTTTGCCAATAAAAAGGCAATTTTGGTAGAGGTGGCGACAAATGGCTGGGTGGAAATTCTCACAGATTTGTTGACAGAATTGAGTGAAATGGGTAGTTATAAGGCTGTAGCCCAGGTAATGCGCCGCAGAATGTGGAATATGCGGAAAAATGTGGACATGATGCGAGTTTGTTTCATGGAAGTGCAGTTTCATCAAGATTTGCGCGATCGCATTCAAATCGAAGTCATTGATAAAATGACAGATGTGGCAGAAGCATTTTTTCAAACGGCAATGGATAAAGGAATCTATCGCCGGATGGATGCGAAATTAGTGGCTAAGGTGTTTTTGGGAATGTTTGCGATCGCAGGTTTTTCTGATAATACTCTCATCGAACCCAACGCATCACCCCAAGAAATGCAACAGATGGCTGAAGGTTTGGCTGATATTTTCTTAAATGGTGTGTTAATTAAAGAGTAGGTGACAGGTGACAGGTGACAGGTGACAGGTGACAGTTCAGAGGAAATAGGGAATAGGGAATAATTATTTACCAATTACCAATTACCAATTACCAATTACTTTTGCTTGTTGACTCCATTGTTGCACCAATTCCACAGCCGGACATAAATCACGTCGTTGTAAAGTTGCTACTTGCAAACGCATAATTTGTTGATGTAATTTATGGCTATGAATTTCCGCCAATTGCACAACAGAAATTACGCCAGCATGAAGCAATAAACCACAATATTGAGTACCCACACTGGGAAGACGTGCCAGATCAGCTAAAGCCACCCATTTATGAACATATTGAAGATTAACTTGTAATTTACTTGCTAATGCAAGTTTAGCTGCTGGTGTTTTCCCTTGTTTAACTAAATCCAGTGTAGTTTTAATATCACAACTTTGCAATTTTAAAAGTTCATCTGGACTTAATCCTGGTAAATTTTCAATCGGCCAGTCACAAGGTTTCAAGACACTTTTATTACTTTTAATCTTTATCTGTTTAGTAGACATTGGGTAATTGGTAATTGGTAATTGGTAATTGGTAATTGGTAAGTAAGTAGGCTTAATTAATTGTTAGATAGTGGAACAGGCTTCTAGCCTGTTGACGGGCAAGATGCCCATCCCACATTTTATATTTAATTGTAACCAGCTACTTAATGGGTAATTGGTAATTGGTAATTATTCATTATTCCCTTTTTACTGTCATCTGTCACCTATCACCTATCACCTATCACCTAATAAATCACCACGCATTACAGTTATAGCTTGTCCTGCTAAAAAAACGCGATTTGCACCAGGATAATAAACCTTTACCACTCCACCACGACGAGAAGCTTGATAAGCTAAAAACTCATCTTTTTTTAACCTTTCACGCCAAAATGGTGCTAAACAACAATGTGCAGCACCAGTTACCGGATCTTCATCAATACCCAACCCAGGGGCAAAAAACCGCGATACAAAATCATATTCTGAATCATCTATACTGGTAACAATTACATTAGCAACTGGTAATTTTTTCATTTGTTGAAAATTCGGCTGCATTTCTCGCACTAATTCCGCAGATGCAACTTCTACTAAATAACCTAGAGAATTAAGGTAAACTGATTTATAATCTATTCCTAAAACTTCACTTAGCTCTGATGGTGGTTCTATGATTTGGGAATAATTTACAGGAAAATCTAATTCAATCCAATCATCTTTTTTCTGAGCGATTAATAAACCACTTTTAGTATAGAAACGGGCTTCTTTATCTGGTGATAAATGACCTTCTGACCATAATACATGGGCGCTGGCTAAAGTGGCATGACCACAAAGGGGAACTTCTACCGATGGGGTAAACCAACGTAGATTAAAACCGTCATTTTCTTTAATTAAAAAAGCCGTTTCTGATAAATTCATTTCTTGGGCGACTTGTTGCATCCAGTCGTCAGGTTGGGGAGTTGCTAATACACAAACTGCGGCGGGGTTGCCTGTAAATAGTGTATTGGTAAAAGCATCAACTTGGGTGATTTTTTGGGTCATGTTTTGGCTGATAATGAGATTATTTGCATAATATCATTAATTGATGGTTACAGCAGAAATTGAAGCTTATCGCCTGGGAAAATTAACATCTTCATAAACATCAGTTAAAAGACATTGAAAATTTATGCTTGTTAACTCTAATTGTTGATTTCCTCTATAAATATAAAGCTCCCATCTTCCTTGATTATTGCGACGAAAACAATCTACTCTTTGACGATTTTGGCTAACTAAAACATATTCTTGTAATGTTTCTAATTCTTGATAGTCAATAGACATATCCGAAAAAGAATCAAATTATGGTATAACAGGATAAAATCGTGTACCTACCCTGAGATTATGAGCAACATAGTTGAGTACATTCATAACAATCCTGAAGAATCACAACGGTTATTAGGG